>NZ_JAVRHS010000035.1:0-235 GCF_031846435.1 Croceicoccus esteveae | reverse complement strand
AACCCAACGTCAATCTCCCAATTACGCAACATAGCGCTGCCGAAGCTGCGCCACTTACCCAGACGGTAAGGAATGGCGCAAAAGTACGAAACAGCGCAGCTTTCCGTCGGCAAGTGGCGACGGCGAGTTTTGCAGGATCGTGTCGAGGGGCTGCTGGACGAAGCGCCTCCAAGCAGATCCAGGACGATTGCCGATGATCAGGTTGCGGCCTTGATTGAGCGGACGCTGCGCTCAA
>NZ_JAVRHS010000034.1:0-464 GCF_031846435.1 Croceicoccus esteveae | reverse complement strand
CCTGCCAGCGCGTGGATCCTGATTGTCAGACCGCCGCGGGAACCTCCCATGCAGCGATCTGGATCCCCCTTTTTAGAGTTGCACCGTGCTGGTGAACCCGAATGGAAGAACTGTCGATCATCACCAGTTCGCCGTCAAGGCTTGGAGAAACCGCCGCCAGCAGCCCGCCCCACACACCCGCCTTGCGCCAGCGGACGAAGCGATTGTAGCAGGTGGTGTGCGGGCCAGCGCTCCCGAACATCCGCCCGGGAACTGCCGGTACCAAACCGCCACAACATCCCGTGGATCACCCGCCGATCATCACACGCGGCACGCCACGTGGCTTGTTCGGACGCGGCGGATCGATCACTGCCCGCTCGAAATCTGTCAGTTCAAAACGGCGACGCATTGGCAAGGCTCCTGCCCAGAGCCTTCAATCAACCTCCAACGCCTCGCGCAACTCAGTTTATGAGTTTACTGCCTAG
>NZ_JAVRHS010000033.1:0-502 GCF_031846435.1 Croceicoccus esteveae | reverse complement strand
CGTCCAGCGAGCCTGCTGCAACCGGCAGGGTTGCCTTGTATCCTGCAGTACCGTCTGCCTCGCCGCCATTGCTGCCATCGCCAGTTACAAGGCTTAGCCCGTGCAGGACAAACTCCCGCAGATCCAGCATCGGATCAGCGCCGAGATCCTGCTCTGGCAGCTGATAGGTCTGCGTGAAGGAGATGACGCCGTTTTCATCTGCGGTGGGGAACTCGCCGTCAGCAGTCAGGTCCAGCAGGACAGGTCCGTAGGTCTGCCCGCCTTCCATCAACTCGATGAAGCCGTCGTCGTCATCATCCACGTCGAGCGTCGGCACCATGGACTCAGCGACAGTGCCGTCTTGCGCCATAAAGCCATGAATATGCTGCGGGTGGACCTGATCAGCCTCCAGGCCTGCTGCCCGGATCGTTACCGTGAGGGTTCCGGTCTCTTCGTCAAAGGCGGCAAAACCGACGCCGCTGACACCTGAAGCATTCAGTGCCGTAAATGAGGTGTAGAAGAA
>NZ_JAVRHS010000032.1:0-552 GCF_031846435.1 Croceicoccus esteveae | reverse complement strand
GGGCCTCCTGGGCCTCGTCTCGAAAATTCCATGTGTCATCCCAAGCATTGTTAATGCAGTACACGTACTCCGGCTCGTCGGGGAGAGGCTCAACCTTGCTGAAATCGAGTTCCTTTATCGTTTCGTCCCCTTCACCGGATTGCGTCTCAACAATGCAAAGGGCTTTGAACTCATTGAGCTTTGCCTGCGGGCCAAAGATGTCGATCCGGATCCAGACCTCAGTGGACATGATCGTTCCTTTCAATTCGGCTTGGGGTTTGTGGGACGCGCGCGCGAAGCACATCACCGCGATCCATCGGGAATGGCGCTCTACGATCAGGGCGCGAAAGCCTCATGTGGGCTAACTGGGAGTAGCGTTTGCCAAGCCGAGGCTGTGCGGGACCGGCGCTATCGGGGTCTGGATCCGGAGCGGACCTCGGATCAGCAGTTACCGGACCGCGCTCACCCGATGAGCGTGGCGCGCTCGTAAGGATGGCAAGCTGCAAGGAAGGAGCGGCACCGGTCACAGTGACACTCGAGTTCTACAGCGGTCAAATCGCACCCCCGCAACCA
>NZ_JAVRHS010000031.1:0-760 GCF_031846435.1 Croceicoccus esteveae | reverse complement strand
CCGGGACGTTCAAGCTCTCCACAGATCCGCTGTTCGTCGACAAGGTCCAGGACATCGTCGGCCTCTACATGTCACCGCCGAGGCGGGCAGTCGTGTTGTGCGTGGATGAGAAGTCCCAGATCCAGGCGGTCGACCGCGAATAGCCTGTCCTGCCCTTGGCGCCGTGTGTGCCTGAGCAGCGCACCCATACTTACGTTCGAAACGGCACGACCTCGCTGTTCGCGGCGCTCGACATCGCCAAAGGGGCGGTGATCGGCAAATGCTACAAGCACCACAGAGCAACGGAATTCCTCGCCTCCAGCAAACGCTTCTGCCAAAAGACAATGAAACAAACTTCAGATCCAGGTGAGTAGGTCGTAAACTCATTAGCGTTGATCCAAAGGCGTGCTGAGAAGAGCTTGATGGCGGCGAGGAAGTTATCAGCGGGCTTGTCGTAGCGCGTGGCCAAGCCTCTGGTGTGTTTGAGTTTTCCAAAGAAGCGTTCGATCAGGTTGCGTTAGCGGTAGAGGAAGGCACTGAAGGCACATCTTTTCGGCGATTACGTTTGGCGGGGTGTTGGCAAAGCCGCCTTGCGCGGTGATCTGCGCGCGGATCGCGTCGCTGTCACAGGCTTTGTCGGCGAGGAAGGTGCTGCCGTCCGACACGGCGTCGAGCAGGGGATCTGCTTGCTTGCAATCGCTCGCCTGCCTTTCGGACAGGTGCATCTGGATCGGCAGACCCCGACCAGCGACCAGTGCGTGGATCCTGCCAGTGCGTGGAA
>NZ_JAVRHS010000030.1:0-813 GCF_031846435.1 Croceicoccus esteveae | reverse complement strand
TGCGGACGGGCCGGTATTCGTCGGTCAGCCCTTCGATGCGGCCTGTCACGAACCTGCGCCGCCACTTGCCGACCGTGCGCTCGTGTACCCCGAGGCGTTCGGCGACCTTCTTGCCTTGCAATCCATCTGCGCATAGCAAGATCATCCTGCACCGGTCCGACAACGATCGAGCCGGCTTGTGTCGAAGCGCTTGTGCCTCGAGAAAGGAGCGCTCCTCGGCCCTCGACACCACCGCATCCGCCAAGCGGCCCGCCATCGCACCATCTCCCCGAAACAATCAGGGCCAATGATACGGATTACGGTTCCAGGTAATTAGTTCATATGAATTGTTTTTGTGATCAGATGCGCCATGATCCCTTCCGGTCCATCTTCGGAGCCGGCGCCGCTATCCTTCACGCCGCCGAACGGGCTGTCAGGCGCGCTCACCGACGTGCTGTTTATCGCAATCATGCCTGCTTCGATCTCATCCCCCAGCCGGTTCTGGCGACGTCCGTTCTGAGTGAAGCAATAGGCGGCAAGTCCAAAAGGCAGACGGTTTGCCTCGACGATTGCGGCATCGACGTCATCAAAACGGTTGAGCGATGCGATGGGGCCGAACGGCTCTTCGGTCATGATCCGTGCAGAAATCGGGATGTCGGCCAAGACGACGGGGGAGTGGAAGAACCCTGGTTCCGGGTGCCGCGCATCGGAGCGGACCAGAACACGCGCACCCTTTTCTTCGGCATCGCCCACGAAATCAGCAGTCGTCTCCACCCGGCGAACATTCGCCAAAGGTCCCATCTGCGTTGCCCGGTCGATCCCGGCGCCAAGCTT
>NZ_JAVRHS010000003.1:0-283148 GCF_031846435.1 Croceicoccus esteveae | reverse complement strand
ACACCGCGCGGAGCCTGGAGTTCATACTTCCTTTGGTGCGCCCGGTACGTCGGGCAAGAGCCCCCCTTTTGACAGGCTGGTGGCCGTCCGGTGCAGCTTGAGGTAAGTGGCGTCGATCATGATCCGCTCGGGCTGACCTGACTTACCAGCCAGCTTGGCGAAGATGCGGTTGAACACCCCCATCCGGCTCCACCGGATGAAGCGGTTGCAGATCGTCTTGTGCGTCTCGTAATCCTTGGGCGCATTGCGCCACATCAAGCCGTGTTTGATGACAAAGATGATCGCCGACACATGCCTGCGATCATCGACCTTGTGAACGCCATGCGAAAGCTGGAAAAATGGCTCAATCCGGCACATCTGCGCCTTGCTTAGCAGAAACGGAACTTCAATCGGTAGCGCGCCTCCTCAAGCCCTCCATTGGATCGTCCATAAATGCTTCGTGCAAGTGATTTAACAGGTCCTGATTCTAAGCTAATTGCGGGTAAATTTACACTTACTTTAACCAGCTGACAATTACGTTCTTAGATGCCAATTGTCATCTTCTGGCATCGCGAAGTGCGTTTGAGATCGTCAGTTCGTGCACAGGCGATGCGCAAAGGAAAGTGGAAAAGCAGCCATCGCGGAGCAAGCTAGCACTAGAAGCAACTCAGAGGGGCGCCTGAGAACGCAATTGCGGCGATGGTTCGACAGCGATCAAGGCTAAGCAAGAATGATGCGGGCACCACGCCTTGTGGGGGAAAGTGTGGGGGCAGAATGTATGCCAAACACCTAAAGCACAGATAAAGCAAAATTTTTCTTGATGGAATGGATGCCCCGCGAGGATTCGAACCTCGATTGACGGAGTCAGAGTCCGTAGTCTTACCATTAGACGACAGGGCAACTGCGGCGGCGTCTACGAAGCGACCACAGGTCGGTCAAGCGGTTTCTTGCCCCGGATTGTGGATCAAGGGGCGTTGTTCCCGACCCTCTGCGATGTGGCTGTTGCGTTAAGACCGGCACCGGCCCGCCTGCCATTGCGGATGGCATCGGCAAGGTCTTGCTCAAGCTGCTCTGCCCGTCGTTCGGCACTGTGATACGCAAGGACAGTCGTGCGGGCGCGGTGACCCATGGCCGGATCACGTTCGGCCAGTGTTTCCACGACTGTTGTGCTTGAGCGTGCAAGCACGATCTCGCTGGCAGGATCGAAAATTTCCTCGATCCCGTTCCAGATGTCGGATATGATCGGGGTCGCACAGGCAGCTGCCTCGAACAGGCGTACAGAGGGCGACCAGCCTGCGGCGATCATGTCAGCGCGCGTGACGTTGAGGGTGTAGCGCGATGCGGCATAAAAAGCGGGATGATCAGCAGGGGGCAGATGGTCGATCCGCTCCACATTGACAGGCCATTCCACGTCGTCGGGGTACTGCGGACCAGCCACGACAAAGCGCAGATCGGGGCAGGCACGCGCAGGGTTCAGCAACAGCCGCTCCAGCGTGGGCTGCCGGTCTGGACTGTAGGTGCCAAGATACGACAGATCCCAGCGGTGCGGAACATCCGTTGGATGGTAAAGCGCTGTATCGACACAGCAATAGAGTGGCCGTGCACACGGTGAGCCGAACTCGCGTTCCAGCCGGTCGAGCGTAGGCCCGCCGGTAAAGGAGAAATAGATAGCGAAGCCGGGGATGAGCTGAGGCGAAAGATATTCGAAATCCTGGCGCGCCAGCTTGGCAAGCGTGACCGGTGTATCAATATCGTAGAAGCACACGGGCCCACGCGCGGTGCGCTGCGCCCATGCGCCAACCTCGACGCCGTCCGGCACGTAGGAGCCGACAATTACCGCGTCCGCTTCCGCCACCGCATCGCGCCAGCGATCAAGTTCGGACACGCTGTCGTAAAAACACAGCTTGCAGAAGTCAGGCTCGGCAAGATCGCGATTGGCGGTATACCAGGATTGTTCGCGCTCCAGAAAGAGGATGTCGTGACCTCTTCCCGCAAAGGCGGAAAGCAGCGCGCGAAATGTCGTCGCGTGGCCATTGCCCCAGGATGAGGACAGGCTGAGCCCAAGCACCACCAGCTTCATTCGACACGATCCCGCAGGCGGGCGCACGCTTCATGCAGGGCCGCGTCCACTTCGGCTGCGCGCAACTCATATGTGTGATCTGCCAGCACGCGGCGCAGCGCAGCCTCGCCGATCGATGCTGCCTGCTGAGGAGACAGGCCGGCGAGGATGTCGGCGACATCGGCTCCGTCACGCGCAACCAGCACTTCTACCCCCGGCTTGAGGAACATCTCGATCCCTTCCCAGGCATCGGTGATGAGACAGGCTCCGGCCCCGGCGGCCTCGAACACGCGGGTGGCGGGAGAAAAACCGACCTCTGCCATGGAATCGCGTGCCACGTTCAGCACCGCTCGCGGTGTGCAGTTGAAGGCATTGTGCAACGCCGTGCCGGTGTGGCCGATTGCCCGGACATTGGGCGGCATGTCCTTGTCGGCCCAGCCGTTGCCGCCAATCATGAAACTCGCGTCAGGCAGGAGGGAAGCCGGTTTGAGGAAGAACTCCTCCACCCGGGCTTCGCGATCAGGAAGGCGGTTGGCCAGGAACCCCAGATCACAGGCAAAAGCAGGATCATGCGCAACCGGAAAATGTGTCGCGGGATCGAGCGCATTGTAGATGGGTGTGCATTGCCTTGCACCAAAGCGCGTATACGCATCCACCACCGGCGGCCCGCCGCCGTAGGTGAAGACCAGATCGAGCTGCTGAAGCGCGGCGATCACCGGATGATCCGGGTCGTTGCGCATTTCGTCGAGCGTGGCGGCGGCATCCACATCCCAGTAGATGCGCGGTGCCCCGGGGCGGGCCTGAGCGATCACGCCTTCCAGCAGTTCGCGATCGAAAACGCCGACTCCATTGGCTTTCACCACCACATCGGCAGCAGCGGCCCCGGCCAGTGCATCGCGCACTCCGGCCGAGGTGGCAGGATAGACAACGCTGCGTATCCAGTCAGGAGGATCGATGTCGCGATGTTGCTGGCGGTCGAAGGCGTCGGGCTCGTAGAACGTGATGTCATAGCCCCGCTTGGCCAGCGCGTGCAGAATACCCCTGTAATAGGTGGCCGCCCCGTTCCAGTAGGAGGACAGCAGGCTCGATCCGTAAAAGGCGATCTTCACGCATTTTCCCCTGCCAGGAGGACTGGCGATACCTGCCTGACAATGGCCAGCAGTTCATCCACCCGATGGGCGCAGCTGTGACGTGCCCGCATGGTTTCAAGCCCGCTGGCGATGAGCGACGCGCGCAAGTCGGCATCATGTGCAATCGCCTTCAAATGCCGCTCCATCTCAGCGCCACTGCGGGCGACCAGATAATCGGTGCCGGGCCGAAACAGATGTTCCGCATCCTCCCAGGGCGCACAGACCAGCGGGATACCGCAGGCAAGCGCCTCGAACACGCGGATGGTCGGGATGCCCGGTAGCGTCGTTGCGTAAAAATTGCGTGGCACGTGCACGGTGGCCGTATGCCGGGCAAAGATTTTCGGTGCTGCGGCGTTGGGCGCCCAGCCATGGTAGCGAGCGCCATATCGCATCAGCATGTCCCGGGCCGCAGCCGGATAGCGCACCCCGTAGATGTCGAGCGGAAGTTGGGCAGCCTGGGCAGGCGCCAGCAAATATTCTTCCAGCTCTGCGGTGCGTTCGCCATCGCCCCAATTGCCGATCCAGACAATGCCCTGACGTTCCTGCTCCTGCTCCGGAGGATGGAACCGGTGCAGGTCAGCCGCTTCGTGCCACGTCCAGACCCGGTCGCCCCATCCCTGACTGCGGTAAACGCGCGATAACGCCTCGCCAAAGGCAAGCACCCCATCATAGCCCGACAAGTCGAAAGCTCGCAGTTCTTCAGGCGCGCTGACTGCCCGATGGTGCGTGTCATGGAACAGGAGCAGGAAAGCTGCGCCAGCCTTGCGCAAGCTGCCGAGCTGCGCGATCAGTTCAGGCTCGTTCCATTCGTGCACGATGACCAGATCGGCATCTGCAACCATTTGTTCGCAATCGTCCGCGGGCGCATAGCGCGACGCGGCAAGCCTGGGGTATGCTTCGCGATAGGCGGATAAGCCTTCCTCGCCATGATCGGCGAGCAGGTTGGTCATGCTCCACGCATTGTCCGGCTCGAACGCCTGAACCTGATGGCCGCGGGTGATCAGCTCATCAAGTATCCCGCGAAGGAAATGCGCATTGCCATGGTTCCAGCACGAGGCAAGCGAGTGGGTGAAATATGCGATATTCATGCCGCTGCTTCTTCTCCCTTCAGCAGCTTTGCATAAGTCCGCTGCATGCCTTGTGCCATCGCGTGCGGCGTGAAGCGCGCTGCCCGGTCAGCCGCCGCCGTGCCAAGCTCTTCACGTCGGGACGGGTCTGTAATCAGCGCAGTAACGGTAGCCGCAAAACCCTGCTCGTCGTCAGCATCGAGGAATAATGCGGCGCCGTCCCACAATTCGCGAAAAGTGGCGATGTTCGACAGGATGAGCGGACATTGCGCCTGTGCAGCCTCCAGCACCGCAAGTCCGAACGGTTCGAACCGGGCTGCCGACACAAACACCGGTCGCTGGGCCAGCAACGCCGCCAATTCGAGTGCATCAACCTGCCCCAGCGTCTGCAGATGACGCGGAGCGAGGCATTCTCCGTTTGCGGACTGCAAGGCCCCGGCGCACAGGAAAGGCACCGAGATCCGGCCTGCAACTGCGTCGAGCAGGGCCGTGTTCTTCACCTTGTCCCAATGCCGACCAACGGTCAGCGCGGCATCCAGCTGCCCAGCTTGTCCTGCCCGGTCTGCCGGCCCTGCCAGTGCGGCAGGCGGGGTGCGGCCGTTGTGCACCACCAGCGGCAAGCAGGGAAGGCGATAGGCTGCCTGCACATCAGCGGCAAAGGCTGCACTGGGCGCAACGACAGCATCGGCAGCGATGAGGCCCCGACGCATCATCTGGCGGTGCCAGTCAAACTGCGGCGCGGGGGTGCCGCCATACGCTGCCTGCCACCATGTCGCCAGACAGCCATGCGCAACGGCAACCACCGGCATTGGAAAAACCGCTGCACCAGCAAGCGCGGGCGTGTTGCAATGCACGATATCGGCGCCAAGATCAGCCGCCAGCCCCGCAATCTTTGCAGCTGCGTCAGCCACCGGCGCTGCCTCGCTGCACATCCAGTCAAGCGCACAGCCGGTTTTCATCAGGCGCAGGCTCCTGACGCGTCGGGCCGCGGTTTCCTGTATTACATCCGGGTCTGGACCAAGAACCGCCAGCGTCACGCGATTGCCGCAGGTGATCAGCTGTTCGGCCAGTTCGAGCGCATATTGCCACACCCCGCCTACCGCGTCGGCAGTCATGAAGATGTGGCGACCATGTGGGTGTTTGGCGGCAACCACAGTCATGCAGAAAGGCCGTGCACCTGCATGCTTTCATGGTGCAGACCGGCCGCCTGTTTGCTCAAGTCTGTCGCCTTGAGCGGCAGCCCACGTGATTGCGCCAGCCAGCCGGCAAGGCCGCGCACGCCATCGCGCCATGGCGTGCGCGGCTGCAAAGCGAGCGTCGTATCGATGGTCCACGTATCGGCGACAAACCAGCGCTGGTCGCCGGCACGCCAGTCTTCGAAGCGAATTTGCGGCGTCCGGTCCGTAATGCGGCCGATCTCCTCGATCAGGGCGAGCAGGCTGACCGCATTGGCCGGCCCGCCACCCCAGTTGAAGGCACGGCCGGCCGCTTTGTCGATGTTGCGCCAGATCGACAGATAGGCATCGCAGGTGTCCGCCACGTCGCAGATGTCACGCACCTGGCGTCCGTCGCCGAACAGCGTGATCGGCTGATCCTGCAGCGCACGGATCAGGAAATGCGCGACCCAGCCCTGATCCTCGGTGCCCATCTGCCGCTGGCCGTAGATACAGCTCATCCGCAGGACAGCGGTTCGCATCGCGTAGCTTCGCGCATAGTCGAGCACATATTGATCCGCCGCGCCCTTGGAGCAGCCATATGGGGTATGAAAATCAAGCGGCTGGCGTTCGGATACGCCGCTACGGGCCAGCGCGGGCGCGGCCGGTTCATGGCCGAGTTCGGTGGTGTGCGTGCCCAGATCGGCAAGATCACCGTAAACCTTGTTGGTGGAAGCGAAAATGACCGGCGTTGCCGGATTTTGGCGGCGGATGGCTTCCAGCAGATTGAACGTGGCAGCGATGTTGATGTCGAAATCCGCGCGGGGATCATCAAGGCTGGTGGTGACGGCGACCTGTGCGGCAAAATGAAATACCGCGTCGACCCCGAGTATGGCCTGACGCAGCCGGGTATCGTCCCTGATATCGCCAATGGCGGGTTCTATCCTGTCGCCGTGACGGCTGACCAGCCATTCCAGATTGTCTTCGACACCCGGCCTGGTCAGCGCGTCATAGATCCGCACCCGGTGTCCCTCTGCTGCCAAACGATCAGCAAGATTGGATCCGATAAATCCGGCGCCGCCTGTCACCAGCACTGTGCAGGGCGCGGCGCTGCTCATGCGACCAGTCCGCGTGCTTCCAGCTCGCTGCGGGCGGTCGCGACCCTGTCGTCGGCGGTCTGGCTCGATACCCACTCAGCAAGATCGGCAAGTCCGGCGATGAAATCCTCCCGCGCGGTGAACCCCAGCTTTGCCTGCGCCAGGGTCGTGTCGCAGAAACAATGGCGGATGTCGCCCGTGCGCGCCTTGCCGACGATTTCCGGCTCGATGCGGTTCTTGCCCATTGCGGAGGCGAGCGCATCGGCGACCTGGCGCACCGAACGATCCTCTCCCGAACCGATGTTGAAGGTGCCGCCCGCTGCTTTGGGCAGGGTCAGCGCATCGGCAAAGGCGCGGGCGACATCCAGCACATGAACAAAGTCCCGCCGCTGTTCTCCATCCTCGAAGATCATCGGCGGCTGACCGTTCAACAGCCGCGACGCAAAGATCGCCAGTACCCCTGTGTAGGGGTTGGAGAGCGCCTGACCGGGGCCATAGACATTGAACAGGCGCAGGCACACGCTTTCCATGCCATAGGGCCCGGCCATGATGTGCGTGGTGCGCTCCTGCACATATTTGTTGAGCGCGTAGATCGACGACAGGCTCGGCCGTTTCCATTCCGGTGTCGCCATGGGAGTCAGCGGGCGGCCCTGGCCATCCACCGGGTCCCAGTTCGCCTGCCCATCCTTCAGCGCGGCGCGGGCGGCATCCTCGACCAGCACGCCTTCGGCATCACAATAGAGCCCTTCGCCATAAATGCTCATGGATGAGGCGGTCACGATCCGGCGCACCCGGTTGTCGATCAGCTTTTCGAACAGGACGGCGGTGCCGACATCATTGGTGGAGGTGTAGCGTTCCACCTCGTACATCGACTGGCCCACGCCAACCTCGGCAGCAAGATGAACGACGCTGTCCACGCCGCGCAGCGCCTGTGCCACGGCAGCGCCGTCGCGGACGTCGGCGCGGATGAACTCGACATCGCCATCAAGAATGTTCGTGGACGGATCGGGTCCGTGCACCTGCTCGATGAGGCTGTCGAGCACCCGGACGCGATTGCCCCGCGCCAGCAGTTCGCGACACACCGACCTGCCGATGAAACCTGCGCCGCCTGTGACAAGAACCGTCTCTGCCATCAATCATCCTTATGTCTCGAGCGCAATGTTCGCTGCGCCCGCTTTGACGCAGATATGCGTCCTGTTAGGGAGCGCTTCTACAAAATATAGGGTGGCGGGGCAACGCTTCTTGTTCATCTAAGTTCCCGCTATCACCATGTTTTTCAGGCGGGCGGGCCGATCGGGCGTTGTGTTCGCGCTTTGTAGAAGCTACGCCCGACCCCGACATGCAGCGCCCGGTCGGCGCAGGCTTCAACACTACGGCCAGGAGCACCATGCATGGCCCAGGGCAGGGATGAGGGAGGCGCAAGATTACCGGCACCGCGACCGTCCTGCTGATCCGTCACGCCGCGCATGGGCAATTGGGACGGGTGCTGTCCGGCCGCACGCCCGACCTGGCCTTGTCCGAACAAGGACTGGCACAGGCAGAGGCGCTTGCCGAGCGGCTGAGCAGTGCAGGGCTGGATGTCGTCCAGTCAAGCCCACTCCTGCGGGCGCGGCAGACCGCCGATGCGTTGGCTCGCCGCTGCGGCACCGGAACCGCAATCATGGACGGGCTGCAAGAGATCGACTTCGGCGGTTGGACGGGGCGCAATTTTGCCGATCTTGAGGATGATGCTGGCTGGCAGCACTGGAACAGCGCGCGCGCAGTCGCAATCCCGCCAGGTGGGGAAGCGATGACCGGGGTGCAGGGCAGGGTCATGGCGCATTTGCGCGAAACCGCCTTGCGACATGCAGGGCAAGTCATCGCAATGGTGTCGCATTGCGACGTTATCCGTGCTGCCATTGCCGGCATTCTTGGACTGCCGCTTGACCATGTGCTGCGCTTCGATATCAACCCCGCCTCGATCAGCCGCGTCGTCGTTGGCGATTGGGGGGCACGGGTCATGAGCATGAATGAGGAGGCAGGATGAGCGCAGGTCAGGCAGCGCAGAGCGCGACGCGGGATAGCACGCAGACCGAGGAGAGCACCCAGGCGCAGGATCTGCGCCGGTCAGTGGCCGCGCTGGCCCCATGGTTTCAGAACATGGACCTTGGTCATGGCGTCCACACCGCGCCCGACCATTTCCTCGGCGATTATCCGGGGTTCAAGTTCCGCCGCTTCGCCGATGCGCTGCCGGCCGACCTTGCGGGCGGGTCGGTGCTGGACATTGGCTGCAATGCCGGGTTCTACGCGATCGAGATGAAGCGGCGCGGCGCCGGGCGCGTGCTGGGCATCGACAGCGACGACCGCTATCTGGCGCAGGCGCGGCTGGCCTCCGACGCGCTTGGGTTTGGTGACATCGAATACCGCAACCATTCGGTCTATGACGTGGGCGCGCTGGGCGAAAAGTTCGATCTCGTGATTTTCATGGGCGTGCTTTATCATCTTCGCCATCCGCTGCTGGCGCTCGACCTGGTGCGCGAACATGTGGCTGGCGACATGATGCTGTTCCAGACAATGCAGCAGGGCAGCGATAATGTGGCCGACGTGCCGGCTGATCACCCGTTCCACAAACCCGGCACGTTCGATCCGCCCGAATATTTCAATGATCCCGGCTATCCGAAGATGCACTTCATCGAACGCGAGTTTGCGCATGACTGGACCAATTGGTGGGCGCCCAATGCCGCCTGCAGCCAGGCCATGCTGCGCAGCGCCGGCTTTACCATCGAGGCGCAGCCCGAAAGCGAAGTCTATCTGTGCCGCATTGCGCCGGTGCCTTACGCCGATGGCGGGCCAGCCGCGGTCTATCCCGCGACAGGAGCCGGCGCATGATCGAAGCGGCGATGATCTGGAACGAACCCAACAACAAATCGCACTGGAACCCGGAGCTTGACCCCGACTGGTCGATCTATGCCGATACGGTGATCCGCGCAGGCGGGGCGATCCAGGCGGTAAACCCCGCCATCACCCGCGTGCTGGGCGGCATGTCGCCGATCGATCCGCACTGGCTCGAACGGATGCGCAAGGCAGGCGCGCTCGATGCCGTCGATGTGGTGGCGGTGCATGGCTTTCCGCTCGACTGGAACCTGTGGCCGATCCATTCCTGGCCCGACCGGATCGCCGAAATAGAGGCGGTCGTGCCCGACAAGCCGATCTGGGCAACCGAAGTTGGCGTCGGCTCGTTCGGTGCCGAGGAGGTGCAGGTTTTCGGCGTCGACCGCACCGCAGAGTTGCTGATCGGGCGCGTGCCTAACGTTTATTGGTATTCACTGTTCGACCTGCCGCAAAGCTGGGGTGCGGAAACCCGCCACCGGGAGGCGGAAGGATCAAGCTATTACCGCCATTTTTACATGGGGTTGATCCGCGAGGACGGCACGCCGAAGCTCGCGCTCGATCATTATGCGCGCCATGCGGACAAGATGGGCCTGATGCAATGGTTCCATTATCAGGACCCGCGGCTTGACGATGCGGTTGCGTGGATGAAACGGCTGGGCGTTAAGAAACTGCGCACCGGCCTGTCCTGGGCAGATTCGTTCCGGCCTGATGCCTTGGGCTGGTTCGACCGGCAAATGGAAGCGTTGCAGGATTTCGAAGTGCTGGTGACGTTCTGCTTCACGCCCGAGCATCTGGGCGTGGAGGGGCATCACACCAGCTGTGCCAAAGACCCGCAGCAATTCGCCGATTTCTGCGCCTGGATGATCGAGCGTTATGCACCGGCGCAGGCGGTGTCCGGCAGGCTGCCGGCGCAAGCGTGAACAAGGACCGCCGACATGCCCGCATCCGCTGAAAAACAGATCAAGGTCGCGCTGGTCGGCGTCGGCAATTGCGCCAGCTCGCTGGTGCAGGGGCTGGCGCATTACCGGGCCGGCGCGAATGATACGACGGGGTTGATGCACCGCGATCTTGGCGGGTATGAACCCGACGACATCCATGTGTGTGCCGCATGGGACATCGACCGGCGCAAGGTCGGGACCGACGTTGCCGAGGCGATCTTCGCCAAGCCCAATTGCACCACGGTGTTCTGCGACCGGGTGGAGCCAACGGGTGCCACTGTGCGCATGGGCCACGTGCTTGATGGCGTGGCCGACCACATGGACGGATTTCCCGACGACCGCAGTTTCCGCGTCGCCGACCTGCCCCAGCCGGACAAGGCCGCGGTGGTTGCCGTGCTGCGTGAAACCGGCGCCGACGTGCTGATGAATTACCTGCCCGTCGGGTCGCAGCAGGCAACCGAGTTCTACGCCGAATGCGCGCTGGAGGCAGGGGTGGCCTTCGTCAACAACATTCCCGTATTCATTGCCAGCGATCCTGTCTGGGCGGACCGGTTTCGCGATGCGGGCGTGCCCATCATCGGCGACGATATCAAGGCGCAGCTTGGTGCGACCATCGTGCACCGCGTGCTGACTGACCTGTTCCGCAAGCGCGGCGTGAAGCTTGACCGCACCTATCAGCTCAACACGGGCGGTAACACCGACTTCCTCAACATGCTGGAACGCAGTCGGTTGGCATCTAAGAAGGAATCCAAGACAGAAGCGGTGCAATCGGTGGCGGCGGCGCGGTTGCAGGATGAGAACATCCACGTCGGTCCTTCCGATTACGTCGCGTGGCAGAACGACAACAAGGTGTGCTTCCTGCGCATGGAGGGGCGGTTGTTCGGCGGCGTGCCGATGAACCTTGAACTGCGCCTGTCGGTGGAGGACAGCCCCAATTCGGCCGGGGTTGCCATCGACATGATCCGCTGTGCAAAGCTGGCGCAGGATCGTGGGTTGGCCGGGCCGATCGATGCCGCCGCTGCTTATTTCTGCAAGCATCCGCCCGAACAGATGACCGACGATGAGGCCTGGAGCCTGCTTGAAAATTTCATCCACGCTGAAGTTGCATGAAGATGAAGTGGGATGACGCCATCAAGCGCGTCATGGAAGAAGCTGACGGTGCATTGCACTATCTGGAGATCGCCGAACGGATCATTGCTGCAGGTTATCGCACGAACCTTGGTGCAACGCCGCACCAGACCGTATCGGCGAAGCTCAGTGTTTCGTTGAAGCTGCCGGACACGCCGTTTGAACGGGTTGCCCCTGGCGAATACATGTTGAAAGCAGCGCTTCAGAAAGAAGGCAACAAACAGCCATCAGTATCGCCGGACGTTGCGGAAACTGGTCTGTTGACGGCATTTGGCATGTTCTGGAACCGCAACGCTGTCGTCTGGAACGCAAAGCCGCGCCTGTTGGGAAGGCAGGGGCCGGGTGCTTCGCAAGTCGATTTTGCCGACCAGATCGGTGTGTATCTGCTGCATGATCGTGACCGCACTGTTTACGTGGGACGAGCAAGTGAGGCGCTGCACCAGCGATTGAAGGCCCACACTGCCGATCGGCTGAGCGGCCGATGGGATCGTTTTTCGTGGTTCGGGCTGAGGTCTGTCAATGCCGATGGTACGCTGGAAGCAGTTTCGGTGCATGGCAGCGCGGATCGTCTTATCGCAGCGTTTGAAGCATTGTTGATCGAAGCGTTGGAGCCTCCGCTCAATCGCAAGCGTGGGGACAATCTGGCAAGTGTCGAAAATCTTCAGGTGGACGATCCAGAGCTTCAGGCGATTGAACAAAGAAGGGTGCTCGACCAGTTGAGCAAAGCGGCATGACCAGGAGCATGAAAGCAGCGGTGCTTACCGGGCCGCAGGCATTGACCATTGCCGATGTGGCGCCGCCTGAGCCGCGCGAGGGCGAAGTGCGCATCAGGCTGGAGGGGTGCGGCGTCTGCGCTTCCAATCTCACTCCGTGGAGCGGGCCTGAATGGATGCAGTTCCCCACCCCGCCCGGCGATCTGGGGCACGAGGGCTGGGGCGTCATCGACAAGGTCGGGTCGAACGTGACAAGCTTTGTGGCTGGCGAACGGGTGGCGACGCTGGGTACCAAAGCCTATGCAGAGATGGACGTGACCGACGCAGCCATGGTGGCCAAGCTGCCCGATGCGTTGGCTGGCCAGCCGTTTGCAGGTGAGCCGCTCGCCTGCGCCTTCAACATCTTTCGGCGCAGCGATATCCGTGCCGGCCAGACGGTGGCGATCATCGGCATCGGCTTTCTGGGGGCGGTGCTGACCCGCCTCGCCAGTGCGGCCGGCGCGCGGGTAATCGCAATTTCCCGCCGCCCGGAATCGCTCGCGCTGGCGACGCGATATGGCGCTGCCGAAACGGTGCCGATGCACGATCATCATGGCATCATCGGTGCGGTGGAAGCCTTGACCGATGGCGCGCTGTGCGACCGGGTAATCGAATGCGTGGGCTTGCAATGGCCGCTCGATCTGGCCGGCGAACTTGTTGCTACCGGCGGCAGGCTGGTCATCGCCGGGTATCATCAGGACGCACCCCGCCAGGTCAACATGCAGATGTGGAACTGGAAAGGCATCGATGTCATCAATGCACATGAGCGCGATCCCGCCGTGCAGTTGCAGGGGCTGCACGAGGCGATCGCAGCCGTGGCCAGCGGGCGGCTGGATACAGCGCCGCTTTATACGCACATCTACCCGCTGGAGCGGCTGGACGAAGCGCTCGATGCCACGCGCGACAAGCCGGACGGATTTGTAAAAGCGCTGGTGATGTTTGGATGATCCGCCCGCGCGTCGGCTTTCTTGGCACCGGCTGGATCGGGCGGCACCGGATGGAGGCGATGATCGCCACCGGCGGGATCGACGCTTGCGGGATTGTCGAGCCATCCGCCGATGGCATGGCGCAAGCCAGGGCACTTGCGCCCGGTGCACAGGCATTTGGCGATCTGGCCGCCATGCTTGACAGCAATCCTGACGGGCTGGTCATCGCCACACCAAGCGCGCTGCATGCAGAGCAGGCGCTGGCAGTGTTGGACCGCGGCGTGGCGGTGTTCTGTCAAAAGCCGCTTGGCCGCAACGCAGGGGAGACCCGCGCCGTCGTTGCCGCTGCCCAGCGTGCGGACAGGCTTCTGGGCGTGGACATGTCCTACCGGCTGACGGCTGCGGCGCAGGCGCTGGCCGGCCTGATCCGCGATGGTGCGCTTGGCGAGATATTCGCGGTCGATCTTACCTTCCACAATGCATATGGGCCGGACAAACCGTGGTTCTACGACCGCACGCAATCGGGCGGTGGCTGTCTCATCGATCTGGGTGTGCACCTGGTTGACCTGGCACTGTGGCTGCTTGATTTTCCGCAGGTTACCGCTGCTGCCTCCAGCCTTCATGCGGGAGGCCGAAGGCTCCTGCCCAACGCGACGGAAGTGGAGGATCATGCAATTGCCCGGCTCGATCTTGCGAGTGGAGCAAGCGTGCAGCTTGCCTGTTCGTGGCGACTGCCGGTTGGCAGCGATGCCGCCATCAAGGCCGCTTTCTATGGCACCAAGGGCGGCGTGACGCTGCACAACATTGGCGGCAGCTTCTACGATTTCGGCGCGTGGCATCACCGCGGCACGCACACCGAACAGGTGGTCGCACCGCCTGACGACTGGGGCGGACGTGCTGCCGCGACCTGGGCGCTGCGGCTCGGTCATGATGCCGGCTTCGACCCCGCCGTCTGGCAGATTGCCGAAACAGCCGAAGCGCTGGACCGCATCTATGCTGGAAGCTGACAGCCAGACAGATGTGCGGCGCGGTGGTCGTTGATCGCGGCTTCCAACGCGCATTCATGCTGATCCAGCTGCGTTTCGGCCTGCAATTGCGGGCGTGATGCCGAATGCACGGCCTTGGCGCAGAGGTCGGCATACAGGGTCTCATCGTTCCACATGCGGCGAAGCGCTGTGGCCCATCGTTCGGCAGGCGCATCAGCGGGCAGCAATATGCCCCCGTCCTGCGCGGCTTCCGGAATGCCGCCCCGCGTCGATGCAAGCACGGGGATGCCGCTGACCTGTGCCTCGTTGATGACGCGGCCGTATGCTTCATTCCACTGGCTGGGGGCGAGCAGCACCCGGGTTTGGGCATAGACGTCCCGCATGTCGCCACGAAACGGCTCGACCGTCAGATTGGGCAAGGCCAGCATGCCCCTGTCAAGCTCGCGCCCTGTCTCGTCGACATCGGGAATGGCGCCTACGAAGTGAAAGGGGAGTTCGGGGCAGAGGGCCGCGATCTCCACTCCCAGCCGGAAACCCTTGCGCAGCAGCGGATTGACGAAGGTGACCACACGTCGGTGCGTGTCAGTGCGATATTGATCGAGCGGCATGAAGGGGTAGATCACCTGCGCGTCAACCCCGAAGGCTGTGCGATAAGCATCGGCGGTGAACTGCGAATTGGCCACCACAGGAACGTCGGCAATGTGCGCAAAATCGCCGCCGTGCCAATCGAATTCCACGTCATGCACTTGGGTCAATAGCGGGATGCCGGTCTGCCGGGCAGCGTCGATCACCTGCACCACCTTGCCGCCCATGGCGACAATGATGTCGGGCTGTTCGCGTCCAGCCAGTGCAGGCAGCACATCGACCGGATGCCACGCGCGCCACACCGGGTACGATAATGCTGCATCATGTGCGGCCCCGATCCCGGTTGCCATTGCCGCGACCTTTATTCGCGCACGGGTTGCAAGCCCGAACATGTCCCGCGACCCGAGAAAGGCGCACAGGACGCCGGGCGTGTGTCCCCGATCGGCGAGACCGCGGCATAGCTGGTCCAGCGTGTTGGCCATGCCGCCACGGGATTGCGGGAGAAAATAATGTGTGTTGACGAACAGGATCTTCATGTCACGCAATCGGCATTTTTTCTGCCGCTGTCCGTTCCATTTTTGTCGTTTTCAGCCATGTCCGTCTAATCTTGGAACGAATGCGCTGGGCAAAACGGGCGCTACGATACGCCAGACGCGTGCGTAGCCGCCGATGCTCAGGCAAGCGCTGCCCGCGCAGCAATTCATGCTGCGCGATCAGATAAGCGGGATGATCGATCCATTCGCCGCAAAAATGGCAGATCGCCGGAGTTACCTCTTCCCCTTCCTTGATAAACCGGCATGCGCCGCCAATCACATCGAGGTGGACAGGACCTGTCGAATTGAGCGGTGTGCGCATCAGCATGCCGCCATCGTCATAAAGGTCGATAACGTGCATCTGCGACAGCGCCAGTCCGATCAGTGTTTCCTCCCCTGGACCGGATCTGTCGAAGTCGAGGATGCCAAGCTCGTCTGCCCGCGCGCGGATGGCGATGGCGCGGCGGAACACTTCCTGTGCAAACGGGCTCTTGCGCCAGAAATAGACGCCGCCGTTAAACTTGGGAAATTTCGTGCCGCCCACCTTCTCGATCGCTGCGCCGACATCCCTGATCCACAGGTCCTGATCGCCGCGGCTCAGATAACGTCCGACAACGGGGGTGAAGTCATGCGCGCGGATCTGCTGAAGCTGAGGTGTGAAATCACGTGCTACAACGCAGTCGGAATCGATGAACAGGGTTTCTGCAAAAGGTGAGTAGCGGTAAAGGTCGGTCTTGAGGACCGTTCCCGCGATGTCCACCGGGTCCATGGGCACGGTAATGTCGAACAGCGGCCCGGCATCGGCGCGGTCAGTGACGATCGCGATGGCGTAGCCGGGCATGTGCCGACGCAAAGATCGGGCAAGCGTCTCTGCCTGCGCAAAATATTTGTCAGCGCCGAACGCCATGGTGATGAAGCCCACCTGCGCCGGTTGCGGCCCGTCCATCGTTCTTGCCATGGGATGAGAGGCAGGCATCATCGTCACTTTCTGAAAAACGGCTGGGGCATACGGCTGAGCCAGCGTCAGGCAATATGCTACGCTGCCTTGATTGTCGTACGCGGATGCCACAGCGGACCGACCGGCGCCAGATCCGGATGTTCGATCAATTTCAAGCTGTCGAGCACCTGCCTGTCGCGCATGATGTTGCGGCGGCGTCTGAATCTTTCCCAGCTGAAGCGAGACAGCATGGGAACGTCATAGGCAAAGCGGGCAAGTCTCAGCGCATCGATCTTGGGCTGAAGGTCAGCCTGTCGGAAGCGCCAGAAAGTTCCACGCACCAGCTCGTAGACAATCATTCGGGCCGCTTCTCCGCCGGTATGGTTAAGCGCCCTCAGGCGAAGGCCGATGTCGGGTGCGACTGCCCCGGTGAAGCCGTGCTTGCCTGCCACTGCACGGTGGCAGATGGTCCGCTCCAGCGGCAGCAGCGGAGACAAAGGCAGGATCGCGGCCGCAGCTTCCAGATCGTCCATGGCGTGGGACCACATGTCATGGCGCCCCATGACGCACGCCCGTTGCAGCAATGCCGTACGCCGGCGGATTTGCGGACATTCGGCGTCAAACATGGCTTCGTAAAAAGACAATGGCAGCGCCTTGTGCAGCCTGGCGAAGATGCGGCGGTCATAGGTGCTCCATACCTGGTTGGAGCTACCGGCGGCATGCCTCACGCGGGCAGGGCCGCGAGCGCCACCGTGCTTTCTTTGTTCGAAGATCAATTCGTCGACAAAGATCGTGGGCACCTGCAGCACAAGCCGCAGGAACATGTCGTAATCCTGCGAGCGCAGCAACGCTTCATCGAACGGTCCGACCTTCTCATAGGCGCTTCGCCGTACCAGAGCGGCATTGTGCATGATGAACGCATCTTCGAGCAGGTGGCGCGATACAGAGCCTGTTTGAAGCTCCGGCCAGTATCCGGTGCCCAGATCGCGAACGTGCCCGTTCTTCTCGACGAAGCGGGTGTAGCGGCCGAAAGCCACACCGGCATCGCCTTGCTCCAGGGCGTTGACAAGAACCTCTACAGCGCCCGGCCGGAACAGATCATCGTCATCGCAGATGCATACATAGCGTCCGGTCGTCATGGCCAGCGCGGTGTTAAGCGCCACCGATTTGCCCGCATTGGCCTGACGGTGATAGCGCACCTTCAAATTCTTTAATTTTGCGGCCTCGGCAACGCGCCGCACATGGTGTGCCGTGCTGTCAGTGGAGCCGTCATCGACGACGAGCAGCTCATCTTGCGGACCCATCTGCTGCAAAACCGACTCGATGGAATGGGTGATCAACGCTGCACGGTTGAAAGTTGGCATGATGAAGCTGATGCGGATCATGTTGGCAACCTTTGCGAACGGAATGACCAAACACGGCCGTAGGCAACATTTTTAAGCCAATCCGCGCCAAGGAAGGGGGAATAGACGGTCAAAGTCGCTTGCTTCCTTGTCCTTGGCCGGGCTTACGCGCTAATGCGACGGTCCTGAACGCCATGTTGCAATGTGATACATTTGTTTGGCGAAGAGCCGGGTTGCTGCTTGCTGAACACACCACATCTGGTCCTGCTCAGGGCAGAGCGGCTGGCGCTGAAATCGTCGTGTGCTGCTGCGGTCTCGCCCCAAGCAGCGGGCCGTGCCTGTCAGCATGGGAGCCCCCACGGGGAAATACACAGGGCAGCTTTGATCACTTCAGCGCGGAGGTCAGTCGTTGCAGCCTTCAGCGCAGGGCGACCTGACAAGCTACCTGCAGAGACTGCCCTGCCGCCCGCCGTTCCCGCGTCAGCTATGACCTTGCCGGCGATCCGGCGATTGCGGCTGACGGACCGCTGCCCGAACTGCAGAGCGCTGGCGCTTCTGGACCTTATACGTCAAAGGGATTGCACCGGAAAACATCAGAATTCTTGTCGCTCTTGTCCGCCCGCTCCTGTCCGCACCATAGGCAGGCAAGACTGGCGCTGCCAATGGGAGTCCGCGGGCCGTGACCAGTTGTTCAGCTTTAAGGTTTGCTGGCTTGATCAACGGATCGGACCTTTTTTCCGCACCATGCCGCCGTTATCAGGGGCGAAGATGGCGGAGGTGCACGATCAATCGACGCGCCGGTCCATCCATTCTTCCAGCCATTTGATGGTGTAATCGCCGCTCAGGAAATCATCCTGGCGAATCAGCGCCTCATGCAGCGGCGTGGTCGTATTCACTCCCTCGATCACCATCTCGCCAAGTGCGCGTTTCAGGCGCATGATGCACCCTTCACGCGTGCGGCCGTACACGATGAGCTTGGCGATCATAGAGTCGTAATAGGGCGGGATCCGGTATCCGGCGTATAACCCGCTGTCGACCCGCACATGCATCCCGCCGGCGGCATGATAGCTGGTCACCAGGCCTGGAGAGGGCACAAAGGTACGCGCATCTTCTGCATTGATGCGGCATTCGATCGCATGTCCCTGGAAGCGCACTTCGTCCTGTTGCACCGATAGCGGTTCGCCGGCTGCGATGCGGATCTGTTCACGCACCAGATCGACACCGGTGATCGCTTCTGTCACCGGATGCTCTACCTGCAGGCGCGTGTTCATCTCGATGAAGTAGAACTTGCCGTCTTCCCACAGGAACTCGATCGTGCCGGCGCCGCGATAGCCCATCTGCGCCATGGCATCGGCGCAGATCATGCCCATCCGCTCCCGTTCAGCGGGCGTTATGACTGGCGACGGCGCTTCTTCGAGTACCTTCTGGTGGCGACGCTGCAAGGAGCAGTCCCGCTCGCCCAGATGAATGGCGTTCCCCTTGCCATCGCCAAAAATCTGGAACTCGATGTGACGCGGATTGCCCAGATATTTCTCGATATAAACCGTATCGTCACCAAAGGCCGAGCTTGCTTCGGATCTGGCCTGGCTCATCAGGGTCGGCAGCTCATCGGCGTTGTTCACGACCTTCATGCCGCGCCCGCCACCACCAGAAGCCGCCTTTATTATGACAGGATAGCCAATGTCTTCTGCCAGCCGCAGCGCCTCTTGTGGCGATTCAACCGCGCCGTCGCTGCCCGGTACCAGCGGGAGGCCCAGCGCGCCTGCCGTGCGCTTGGCCGCAACCTTGTCGCCCATCGTGCGGATATGTTCAGGCTTTGGCCCGATCCACACAATTTCATGCGTTTCGACAATCTCGGCGAATTTGGCGTTCTCGGACAAGAAGCCATAGCCGGGATGGATCGCATCCGCGCCGCTGATTTCGGCCGCAGCGATGATGGCGGCCATGTTGAGATAGCTTCCTGCAGCCGCAGGCGGTCCGATGCAGATCGCTTGATCGGCAAGCCGCACATGCATGGCATCTGCATCAGCAGTGGAATGCACCGCCACTGTCTGAATACCCATTTCCTGGGCGGCTCGATGCACGCGCAGCGCGATCTCTCCGCGATTTGCGATCAATATGCGGGTAATCGCCATTATCGAACCCTTAGATGTAGATGAGTCAGGCCCGGGTGCCCGAAACGCTGCCGCCTTGACCCGTCACGCAACCACGATCAGCGGCTGATCGAACTCGACCGGTTCCGCATCACCTACGATGATCTTGCTGACAGTGCCGGATTTTGGTGCAGGAATGGCATTCATCACCTTCATCGCCTCCACGATCAGCAGGGTCTCTCCGGCCGTGACCTGCTGCCCGACAGTGATGAACGCCGGAGCGCCAGGCTCGGGCGAAAGATAGGCTGTGCCCACCATTGGCGATCTGACCGTGTTCGCAGGATCGGTCTGGCCAGCATCGACCATGGCAGATGCGGTTGAAGCTGCGCCGGCAGGAGAAGAATTGCCTTGCGAAACGTCGGCTGACGCTGCGGCGGCATCGGCAGGTGCGGCCGTCGGGTAGGCGGCTGGCGCGGCAGCTGCAAGGCCGACGTGCATGCCAGCAGGCGCTGCGCGCGACACGCGGATCTTGCGCACGCCATCTTCGACTTCAATCTCGGTGAGGCTGGTTTCAATCAGCATGTCGGCCAGTTGACGCACCATCGCGCTGTCGATGTTCATGCTGTTATTGTTCGACTTGGCATCGTTCGGGCCGGATGTCGGGTCGCCCATGAATGTTCCTTGCTGAAACTTCGGCTGCAAAGCGTTGCGCTATGCAAAGGTTTTCAGGCAAGAGCAAGGGGCGGTGCCGGTTTGCACCGCCCGTAGCAAGTCGCGCTATTTCTCCACGCCCTTCACTTTGCCCCACTGACGCGCGGCGGTGTAGCCAAGGTAGCCTGTTCCGAACAATGCATAGAGCGATTCCGGCAAGCCATTGAGATAGCTGTTCATCCCCAACGCGATAGCTTTGGCGGTATCGGGTCTGAAGGCACCGATGACACCCATCGGAATGGCAAACAGGATCATGATATACATGACGTAAAGAAAGCCGGGCCGGGCGCGACTGGTCCACCGGTCGCTCGATTCCGCTTCGCTGACGATCGCCGATAGCTGCGATTCGGCGAGGCGAAGCGCCTGATCGGTTTCCTGCTTGAGCAGTTCGAGTTTCGCGCGATCCCGCGCGTCCGGGTCGGGAATGACCTTGTCTATGATGTTGGCGACAGGACCGATAAGGGCGTTGAGAATGGGCATGGCAGTTTCGCTCCATCGACGGAAGGACCTGTCAGCAGACACGCGCGTCCCGCAGTAGGAAAATAAAAGCGGGCCCTGCGACCCGATACAAAACCTGCAAGCTGCGGCCCGGCCTGCCGGGCTTGCCTGCTGCTACGCGGCCAGACGGTCTGAAAATGCGCCCATCGAACGCAAATCATTCGCTATTGTCGCAAAATTGCGATATTCGTAGAATGGTAAGAGGGAATTCTTTTGCCTATGGCGCAATGGCGCGCCCCCGGCAGATGGAATTTGGTTGTTCGGCATGAATCGTCCTCACGCCGATACGACGGTGCACAGGGCGAGTATTTGGGATAGTTTCAGGTTTATGGGTTTTGATAAAGGTCGGCGCGGCAGGGGTCGCGACAAGCGCGAGGGTTTTGGCGAAGACAGCTACGACCCCTTCTCCTCGGGCAGCCGGTTCGGCAACGACCGCGGTGCGGATCGCGGCGGCTTCGGCGGCAATGACCGTGGCGGATTCGGCCAGGAACGTGGTTACGGCGACCGCGGCGGCTTCGGCCAGGACCGCGGCGGCGGCGGCGGCGGCGGCGGCGGCTTCCGCTCCGGCGGCGGCGGAGGTGGCGGTGGTGGCGGACGAATGCCGCCCCAGGTGGTCGGCACAGGCCAGGGCACGGTCAAGTTCTTCAATGCGCAGAAAGGCTTTGGCTTCATTCAGCGCAATGATGGCGGCGAAGACGTGTTCATCCACATCAGCGCGGTCGAACGTGCCGGTCTCGACGGATTGGGCGAGGGGCAGGAACTGCAATTCAACCTCGTCGACAGGGGCGGCAAGGTTTCGGCCAGTGACATTCAGATTGTTGGCGATGTCGTGCCGCCAAGCGAAGGTCCGCCGCGACGTGATGCAGGTGGTCCCGGCGGTTCTGGTGGTTCTGCAGGCGGCGCACCGCAGCGGCAGCTTACCGGCGACAAGGCATCGGGCACTGTCAAGTTCTTCAATTCCATGAAAGGCTTTGGCTTCATCACACGTGATGATGGCGAGCAGGATGCTTTTGTGCATATCAGCGCAGTGGAGCGGTCCGGCCTTCGCGAACTGAACGAGGGTGACAGGCTTGAGTTCGATGTCGAAGTTGACCGGCGCGGCAAATATTCTGCTGTCAATCTGGTCCCGCTGCAAAGCTGAGACGAACAGGACGAGGCGGTTCGGCCCTGTCCAGCGACGCATTTGCGAATTCAAAGATGGCGGCACCTTGCAGGGTGCCGCCATCTGCCGTTTTGCGTTCGGCAAGCTGTTGCATGATGGAATTGCGCACGCATATGCCATTCGTTCCGGTCAGCGCGATTGCCGGTCCGTGCAGGTACCAGTCGAAGCAGATGCCAGTCGAAGCAGATGCCAGTCGAAGCAGATGCCAGTCGGCGCAGAGGAAAGAGGATGAAAACTTCGGTCATGAGCATAACCCCCCTGATGCCGGTCTACCCCCGGTGCGACGTGCGTCCGGTGCGCGGCGACAATTGTCATCTCATCTCCGAAGACGGACGTCGGTTCCTCGACTTTGCCAGCGGTATTGCAGTCAACCTGCTCGGCCATTCCAATCAGGGCCTGATTACCGCCATACAGGAGCAGGCAGCGACGCTGATGCACGTGTCGAACCTTTATGGCAGCCCGCAAGGGGAGCGTCTCGCGCGTCAGCTTGTCGATCACACCTTTGCTGACACGGTGTTCTTCACCAATTCGGGCGCCGAGGCTGTGGAAACTGCCATGAAAACAGCCCGCGCCTATCACCAGTCGCAAGGTTCGGATGAGCGGTTCGAGATCATCACGTTCAACATGGCGTTTCATGGCCGGACGATGGGCACGATCAGTGCGTCCAATCAGACCAAGATGCATGATGGATTTCGCCCGCTGCTGCCGGGCTTTCGCTATGTCGAGTTCAATGATCTTGATGCGGCGCGCCAAGCAATCGGTCCTCACACGGCAGCCTTTCTGGTCGAACCCTTGCAGGGCGAGGGTGGTATCCGCCTTGCCAGCAAGGAGTTCATGCAAGGCCTGCGCGACCTTGCCGATGAGCATGATCTGATGCTGATCCTTGATGAGGTGCAATGCGGAGTCGCGCGCACCGGCATGCTGTACGCTTATGAACAGTTCGGCATAACACCGGACATCCTTGCCACTGCCAAGGGGATTGGTGGCGGCTTCCCGCTGGGCGCGTGTCTCGCGACGCAAAAGGCTGCACGCGGCATGACTTTCGGCACGCATGGCAGCACCTACGGCGGCAATCCGCTTGCCATGGCAGCAGGCACTGCTGTTCTGGATCAGGTTACCAAAGAGGATTTTCTTGAGCATGTGCGCGACATGAGCGCACGGCTGCGTTCGCGCCTTGAACAGTTTATCGGCAACCATCCCGACCTCTTTATCGAAGTTCGCGGGCTTGGCCTGATGCTGGGTCTGCAGATGCACACGGAGAGCAGGCCGTTCGTCGTGCATCTGCGTGACAATCACGGTCTCCTGACCGTAGCGGCGGGCGAAAATGTCGTGCGCCTGCTGCCGCCACTGGTAATCGAGGATGCGCACATAGAAGAGTTCATGGAGAAACTCTCCGCCGGTGCGTCGGATTACCACCCGTGAGCGCGTCCGCCAGCCAGTCCCGGTCGCAGCCGCTGCGCCATTTCACCAGCCTGTCCGATGCCGGCGGCGATGCCATTGCCGGCATGATTGGCGATGCCATCGATCGCAAGGGCCGGCGCAAGGGGTGGACGAAAGGGCAAGCCGATCACGATGCTCCACTGGCCGGCCACACGCTGGCCATGATCTTCGAAAAGAGCTCGACCCGGACGCGCGTCTCGTTTGACATGGCCATGCGGCAGCTTGGCGGGTCGTCCCTTATCATGGAGGCAGGCGCAATGCAGTTGGGCCGCGGCGAATCGATTGCCGATACCGCACGCGTGTTGTCGCGGATGGTCGACGCCATCATGATCCGCACCGATGATCATGCCAAGGTCGAGGCAATGGCGCATCATGCAAGCGTGCCGGTGATAAATGGCCTCACCGACGATCTGCACCCCTGCCAGATCGTTGCCGATCTTCTCACCATAGTCGAACATGGCAAATCGCTTCCCGGCTTGCAGATTGCCTGGCTGGGCGACGGCAATAATGTGCTGAACTCGATCATCGAAGCGGCTGGCGTGATGAAGTTCACGGTGCGTTTTGCTGTTCCTGAAGGGTTCGAGCCTGACGCACGACAGGTCGCCGCCGCTAAAAAAAATGGCGGCGAGGCTGTCCTTTGCCGCTCTGCCGCCGATGCGGTGCAGGATGCCGATATTGTATGCACCGACACCTGGGTGTCGATGGGGCAGGAGCAGGCGCATGAAAAACTTGCGGCGATGCGCCCGTTTCAGGTCGATGACGCGCTGATGGCTTTGGCAAGGCCGGACGCCGGGTTCCTGCATTGCCTGCCTGCACATGTGGGGGAAGAGGTCAGCGAAAGCGTTTTCGAAGGGCCGCAATCCTGGGTCTGGGATGAAGCGGAGAACCGGATTCACGCGCAAAAATCGATCCTGCTGTGGGCAATGGGGCGCCTGTGACCACTCTGGACAACGCCGGACCGGCTGGAGAAACCGGATTCGATCAGATCCTTGCCTTCAGCCTGCCCGAGCGCGCGGCGCGCGGCCGGTTCGTGCGGCTCGGCCCGGTGCTCGATGAGGTTCTGGGTGCGCATGACTACAGCCCGCCTGTACGCCACCTCCTGGCAGAAGCGCTGGTGCTGACAGCTTTGATGGGTGCGCTCATCAAGGCAGACCAGGGGCAGCTTACGCTTCAGGCGCAAGTGGCGCACAATCGTTCGCAGGACGACGAAGGCGCGATCAGCCTGCTGGTGTGTGACTATCGGGCGGGAGAACTGCGCGGTTATGTCCGGCACGATCCGGAGAAACTGGCCAATCACGGATCCAATATCGGCCTCTCCGATCTCTTCGGGCACAATGCCCATCTGGCGATCACCTTTGATCTTGCATCCACTGATGGTGACACGGCAGCCGAACGGTACCAGGGCATCGTGCCGCTGAGTGGTGACACCCTGTCACAGGCCTGCGAGCATTATTTCCGCCAGTCAGAGCAGATCCCGACCTTGTTGCGTGTAGCTGTCCAGTCGGATGGCCGCTCCACCATTGCTGCAGGATTGCTCATTCAGCACGTCGCCGAAGGGGAAGAGGGGCGCGAACGCCTGCACGTCCGCATGGATCATCCCGATTGGGAGCATGTCGCCACGATGGGCGGCAGCGTGCGCCATGCCGAGCTGGTCGATCCGGCGATCAGTGCCGAGGCGCTGATCTGGCGGTTGTTCCATGAAGAGGACCGCATCCTGATTGACACAGGCGCAGCTCTGGAGCGTGGTTGCCGCTGCACGGCGGAATATTATTCGCAGGTGCTCGCCCGCTTCCCCGCCAGTGAACGCGCGGACATGCGCGAAGCGGACGGATACATCCATGTCGATTGCGCGTTCTGCTCCAAGCTGTTCAGGATCGATGTCTGATGACCAGCACAGTGCCGGCCGCTGCATTGCCATCTGACCCGCTGCCCCTGGAACTGACGCGCCGGCGCGCTGACTTTCCAGCCAGCGACACAAGAGGTAGCGCGCGTGCATGACTGACAGCACCGACAAGGATCATGATGCAGCAGGCCACAATGGCAGGGCAGCAGTGGTCCTGCTGTCCGGTGGTCTTGATTCCATGGTCTCGGCCGCCCTTGCCGCAGAGCAGGGTTTTGCAGTGAGTGCGCTCACCATCGATTACGGGCAGCGTAACCGACGTGAATTGCAGAGTGCACGATGGATTGCGCAGGCTTTGGGAGTAACGCGCCACGAGTTCCTCTCGCTTGATCTTGGCGTATTTGGCGGCTCGGCGCTGACTGACGATATTGCCGTTCCCAAGGATGGGGCAGGGATGACGTTGGCAGCGTCGCCACTTTCCGCTTCGGGCGATGCGATCCCGGTAACCTATGTCCCGGCGCGCAATCTGGTCTTCCTTTCGCTGACGCTGGCTTTTGCCGAAACATTGGGAGCCGCCGACATTTTCATCGGCGTCAATGCGCTTGATTATTCCGGCTATCCTGATTGCCGCCCTGAATTCATCAGGTCCTTTCAGGAAACCGCCAATCTCGCCACCAGAGCCGGAACCGGCAAGACCAGGTTTAACATCCATGCGCCGCTGCAAATGCTCACCAAGGCGCAGATCGCAGCCGAAGCCTTCCGGCTTGACCTTGATCCGGGGCTGAGTTGGTCATGCTATGACCCGCTAGCCAATGGACAGGCGTGCGGCGCCTGTGACAGCTGCCGCCTGCGCAGGCGGGCGTTTGCCGCGATCGGCAAGTCAGACGGACTTGCCTACGCAAGCTGATGCTTCGCAACGCCAGTCAGGCAATTGCAGAAACAGGAATGATGGTGCGCCCTGCTGGATTCGAACCAGCGGCCTCAAGATTAGAAGTCTCGTGCTCTATCCAGCTGAGCTAAGGGCGCAAGGCGCTGTTCCTTAGCGCGCTTTTGCGCCAGCGCAAATGAAGATGCACATGTCCGGCAATGCAGCGATGGTTTGCCGTGTCCCGCTTTCACTCTGCTGCGTGGCGAGGGCGAGGAAATTTCACACAAACTTGCCACCCAGCGCGCAAAACGTTACCATGATGGCAACATCGTCCCTGCTCTTTAAGTGCAGGGTTCAGAAACAGCATAACAAGAGTTTGGTCATGGCGGACAATTTTCCGCCGACATCGCAGGAAAGGCATCGACAGCGGTCGGGTGCGGGTACAACCAACGCTTCTGCAGGTAGCAAAGAGGAGCGCCGCACCGCCTCAACGTGTCCTACGCGCGCTTTCGGCGAACAACGCACCAATGCGCCGGCAGCACATCCGGAACAGACCCGTGGGCAGGAGCTGAAGGGGAAAAGCACGGATGCGCCGTTTCGCAGATTGCCAGCCCAGCGCCCGGCGGGCGGGCGGCAGGCTTATGCAGCGATTGATCTTGGCACCAACAACTGCCGGCTGCTGATTGCCCGGCCCTCTGGCGAACACTTCGTAGTGATCGACGCGTTCAGCCGGATCGTGCGGCTTGGCGAGGGGCTCTCGCACACCGGGCGGCTCAGTCCAGAAGCAATGGACCGTACCGTGTCCGCCTTGCAGGTGTGCGCGGACAAGCTGCGGCGCCGCAACATCAACCTTGCGCGGTCGGTGGCGACAGAGGCGTGCCGGCGGGCGGCAAACGGCGCTGAATTCATCGACAGGGTGCGCAATGAAACCGATATCGCGCTTGATATCATCAGTTCACAAGAAGAAGCGCGCCTGGCCGTGCTGGGCTGCCACGTCCTCCTGGAACGGGGGGAAGGGCCGGCAATGATCTTCGACATCGGCGGCGGGTCGACCGAGCTTGTCCTGATCGAAACGGGACCTGTGGTGCCGCGAATTCTCGATTGGCAGTCCGTGCCTTGGGGGGTGGTATCGCTTAACGAAACCTTCCCGATGAAGGGCGGTGACAGCGCCGGGGAACGACGCGCACGCTATACCCGGATGCGCGCGGCTGTACATCGCAGCTTCGCCGGGTTCTCGGAGCGGCTTGCGCCCGTGCGCAGCATGGTGGTGACCGGCGGCTCGCCACGGCTTTTGGGAACGAGCGGCACGGTCACCACGCTGGCAAGCCTGCACCTGCAACTGCCGCAGTACAATCGTCGCGCCGTCGACGGGTTGATCGTGCCGGCAGCGGCGATGCGCGCCATTGCCACGATGCTGTCGAGCAGTTCGCCGCAGGAACGCGAACGGTTGCCTTGCATCGGGCGGGACCGGTCCGAGCTGGTCGTCGCAGGCTGTGCCATTCTGGAGACGATCCTTGACCTCTGGCCGGCAGAACGGCTGGGCGTTGCCGACCGCGGCATCAGGGAAGGCATTCTGCGCGGCCTCATGGCCGGCGTGCACGGCACAGCGGAGGACACCGCCGCGATGCAGCCGGTCCCGCGGCCGCTTTAGAACAACGGGACCAGATATGAGCAGGGCAGGACAGGACCGCGAGAAACTCCATCGGCGCAAACGAAGCGCCTCGTCGGCACGCTGGCTGTCCCGGCACATCAACGATCCTTATGTCAAGCAGGCCAAGGCCGATGGCTACCGCAGCCGGGCCGCGTACAAGCTGGTCGAACTGGATGAACGGTTCAATGTCCTGCACGGACGCAGGCGCATCGTCGATCTTGGCATTGCTCCCGGTGGGTGGAGCCAGGTGGTCGCTGCGCGCTGTCCGGGAGCGGAAATCGTCGGTATTGATCTGCTGGAAGTCGATCCGCTACCCGGGGTGACCATCCTGCAGATGGATTTCATGGATGACGCTGCACCTCAGGCGCTGAGTGATGCGTTGGGCGGAGCGCCGGATCTGGTGCTGTCGGATATGGCGGCAAACACGGTCGGACATCGCCAGACCGACCATCTGCGCACCATGAACCTTGTAGAAGCAGCAGTGCAGTTTGCTGTCGACACACTCAGTCCCGGCGGAGCTTTCGTGGCAAAAGTGCTCGCCGGAGGAACGGACACCCAACTGCTCACAGTGCTGAAGCGCCATTTCACCACGATCAAGCACGCAAAGCCGCCCGCCAGCCGCAAAGGCAGCTCGGAATGGTATGTGCTTGCCCAAGGTTTCAAAGGGCAAGCCGCGCGAGAGCCTTCACCACAAGCAGATCAGGCGCTCAGTTGAAGTCCGCAACGTGACCGTTTGTGGATCGGGTTTGTGTTCTTGCTGTGGCTGAATCGCGCGCGGATGTGTCGGCCAGGAGCGGCGCAGTGCCTATTCCACATCACCCGTCGGATCGTCGCCACCGCTCGGCTTGAGCGCAGGCTGCGCCATGGCGCCGGCCGCTGCGGGCGTGACCTTGTCGATCGGGCCCATCGATCCTGCCGGAGATGCCGAAACGCCGGTGGTATCGCCATCTCCGGGCTCACCTTCGGGCGATTCTGCTTCTGCTTCCACTGCGGGGTAGGGCAGGTTTGATCCCTGCATGTTCAGATAGGCGATGATGTTGGCTCGGTCCTCAGGTTTGCTGAGACCGGCAAAGCTCATCTTGGTGCCGTCGGCAAAGGCGCGCGGGCTCTTGAGCCACGCATCCATATTCTCAAAGTTCCAGTCGCCACCATGACCGGACAATGCACTGGAATAGGCAAAGCCTGCAACATGCTTGCCGATCGGCAGACCCATGACGCCATAAAGATTTGGCCCGATCCCATTGGCACCGCCCTGCGCAATGGTATGGCAAGCAGTGCATTTGGCAAACACAGCCTCGCCCGCCACCGGATCAGCCGAAGCGAGCAGAACCGCAAGCGAAGGTCCTTCCTCGGCCGCGCCGCCATCCTCGGCGGCTTCGATGATATAGCCAAACTCATCGGTTTCCGGCCGGTCCGCTTCAAAGACACGTGAGCTGACGGCACTCAGTCCCAAAGCAATGACACCGCCAAACAGCGTCCATCCGGCAATCGTATTGAACTTGTCGTCCATCTGGCAATCCGTCAATCTGGGTCAGGCACCGCTTCATACGGTTGCGCGACGCTCTAATTGCAGCGCTTCATCAAGGCAAGTGCTTTGCGCCGTTTGATCTTGGCTTTACCGCATCATGGCCTTAACGGGTGCGGCATGCACAGCTATGCCGAATGCGCCCTTGCGCTGGTCGAGGAAATGACAATGGCGGCCGCGGGCAATCCCGCGCGGACGGTCGCGTTTCAAGGTGCGCCCGGTGCCAATTCGCACATTGCGGCGCTGCAATATGACAATAGTTGTCTGCCTCTGCCATGCTTCTCGTTCGCCGACGCGCTCGACGCTGTAAAAGAAGGGCGTGCGGCCCATGCGATCATTCCGATTGAAAATTCGCACAATGGAAGAGTGGCCGACATCCACTTCCTGTTGCCGGAATCCGGGCTGGCGATCACGGGCGAATACTTCATGCCTATTCACCACATCTTGATGGCGACTGGACCCGGCCCGTTTCGCGCGGCAATGAGCCACCCGCAGGCGCTGGGCCAGTGTCGCGGCTGGCTGCGGTCGCGCGGCATCGTGCCGCTCGATCATGCCGACACAGCAGGGGCAGCGGCAAGCGTTGCGCAGCAGCGCGATGCAGGCGTAGCCGCCATCGCGCCTGCCCTTGCGGCGCGTTTGTACGGGCTGCAGATCGTAGCGGAAAATATCGAGGATGGCGCGGACAACATGACGCGTTTTGTCATCCTTGCGACAGACCCGCTTGATACTGCCACGATCAGCGGACCGGCAATGACAACCTTCAAATTTGCCGTGCGCAACATTCCCGCTGCACTTTACAAGGCGTTGGGCGGGTTTGCCACCAATGGCGTGAACATGACAAAGCTGGAAAGCTATCAGAACGGCGCCGGCTTTTCAGCAACCGAGTTCTATGCCGATATCGTCGGCTGCCCGGGAATGCCACCTGTCGACCGGGCACTGGAAGAGCTTGCCTATTTCGCTCGTGATCTGCGCATGCTGGGCACCTATCCCCAGGCGCGCGCGCGCCGCTGAGGGGATCGATCGGCGCAGGCCGGCACGGGCAGCGTAATTTCATGCAAAGATTGCAACTTCGTGACTGCCGGTGCTGTCTGCTCTTGCTCTGAACATGCCCGGCGTATTGAAGACAAAGCCGCTGCTGCCATCTGCGCTTGCAAAGATCACGCCGCCATGGCCTTCCATGCGGCCGACTTCGCCGATGACATGAGTGGCGGCCTCCTGCACAGTTTCGCCCAGCAAGCGCATCCGCGCCCCGATTTCATGCGCTGCGGCGAGGCGAATGAACACCTCGCCAGTGCCCGTGGCTGAAATCGCGCAGCTGCGATCATCGGCGTAGGTGCCTGCGCCGATGAGCGGAGAATCGCCCACCCGGCTCCATCGTTTGCCTGTCAGTCCACCGGTGCTGGTTGCCGCCGCTACGTGACCGTCGCAGTCCCGCGCCACTGCGCCCACCGTGCCGTACTTCAGCTCGGCATCAAACCAGCCTTCGCCTCGTTCGACAAACTCCTGCCATTGTTCGTGGCGTTCCGCAGTAGTGAAGTAGGCTGGTTCCTCCTGACGCAGGCCACGCTCCATTGCGAAGCGGTTTGCACCCTCGTTTGCCAGCAGGACGTGCGGCGTGTGCTGCATGACCGCACGCGCCGCGCAGACCGGATTGCGGGTCGTCAGCAAGCCTGCCACCGCGCCCGCCTGGCGGGTCGCTCCGTCCATGATTGCCGCATCCATCTCGATCCTGCCCTCGAAGGTAAGCACCCCGCCACAGGCCGCGTTAAACAAGGGATCGTCCTCAAGCACCATGACTGCGCGCTCCACAGCGTCCAGCGCTGTTCCGCCCGCTGCGAGCGTCGCCCGCCCCGCGTCGAGCGCCCGGTCCAGCGCTTTCTTACAGGCGTCTTGCCGCTCTTTGGGAAAAGCATCGGGACGCATAGAACCGGCGCCGCCATGAATGGCTATTGTCCAGCTGTTGTCAGTCATGTCATCGCCCTGTTTCATTGTCCGGGTATCATTGTTCAGGTATCATTACCGAAATGGATGGCGCCTGGAGCAGGCGAGCGCCGCTTGCGCATCGGATAAGCCGCAGGGCACATGGAGCATGATCAGCATGGGTTCAATGATGAAGCGCCGCTGCCATGGCCGGCGGCACGATCTGCCGGGGCGCTGAAGTGAAGCGCGGCCTTGAACCACGCACCCGACAAGAGGGCGACAGCACGGCTGCACCCGACTGCGTGCTCAGAGCTGCGACCGTTGCGGACACCGGCAGGCTAGCTGCGCTTGGCCGTGACAGCTTCAATGCCGCGTTCGGGCATCTGTATGCGGCAAACGATCTTGCCGTGTTTCTTGCGCAAACCTACAGTCACGAGGTTGTCAGCCGCGAAATCAACGATCCCGGCATCCGCTTTTGTCTGGCAATGGGCGGGGATGACCTGCTTGGCTTCTGCAAGCTCAAGCTGAATGAAACCTATGGACACAGCGCGGCTTCTTCTCCCCTGGTGCTGGCGCAGCTTTATACCGCGCCACAGGCAACGCGGCGCGGTATCGGCGCGCAGCTGATGCACTGGACCATCGCAAAGGCTCAGGCACACGGCCGCGATGCCATCCAGCTGACCGTCTGGAGCGGCAATGATGGCGCACAACGGTTCTACCAACGATTTGGCTTTCGCAAGATTGCGGATGTCGATTTCTGGGTAGGCAACCATCGCGACGACGAACTGCTTTACGAGCTGACGCTCGATACAGATCTGCCGGTCCTGACACGCTAACGGCAGACCACTTCACGAAATAGCGTGGTAATCCTTGAACCATTTGACGAACCGGGGCACGCCGGTCTCAATCGGCGTGGTCGGATCATAGCCAACATCAGCCCGGATCGCATCGATATCGGCAAAGGTGCGGGGAACATCGCCCGGCTGCATCGGCAGCATTTCCAGATGCGCCTTCCTTGCGCACTCCTGCTCCAGCAGTCCGATGACTTTCATCAGATGTTCTGACCTGTTGTTGCCGATGTTGTAGAGCCGGTGCGGCGCCGTGCTGCCGCCGGCCTTGATCGCGCCATCATCGACAGGTGGCTGGTCCAGGCAGGCAAGCACCCCTTTGACCACATCATCGACATAGGTGAAGTCGCGATACATTTCGCCTTGGTTGAACACCGGGATCGACTGCCCCTTCAAGATGCGGACGGTAAAGATCCACATCATCATGTCCGGACGGCCCCAAGGTCCGTAGACGGTGAAGAACCGCAGCCCGCTTAAAGGGAGCCGATACAGATGCGCATAGGTTTCGCTCATCAATTCATCGGCAATCTTGGTGGCTGCGTAAAGGGACAGCGGGTGATTGACCGTGTCCCCGATTTCGAAGGGCAGCTTGGTGTTGCCACCATAGACGCTGGAACTGCTGGCGTAGATCATGTGCGCAATCTTACGATGCCGCGCTATCTCCAGCACGTTGAGATGGCCAAGCAGATTGGCATGGGCATAGGCATGTGGATTTTCCAGCGAGTAGCGTACGCCAGCCTGCGCGCCCAAATGGACGATCGTGTCAAAGTCCTCATCTGCGAGCGTGGCGTTCAACGCGGCGGTGTTGCCAAAGTCCTGCTTGATGAAGACAAACCGATCCGAAAAACGCTCGCGGAGGTGACGCAGCCGCGCGTCCTTCAAATTGATATCGTAATAATCGTTGCAATTGTCGATGCCTATCACTTCGTCCCCCCGCTCGAGCAGGCTGAATGCAGTGGCCGCACCGATAAAGCCGGCAGCACCGGTCACCAGGACACGCATGATAATTTCCGTTCGTCAGACAAGGGATTGGGAGCGTTCGCCGCGGCGAGATGAAAGAAAGAGCACTCCTGTACCAGATCAGCCGAGGCGGCAAAGCCAATTTAACCGCGATTACGCCTGTAACGTAGCGCGGCGCTGACCATCTGCCACCATCACGCACAACACCCGCGTCGTCGCCGCTTCATTCAGGCAGTGTCGTCCAGCACGATCAATGTGCCTCTGTGCATGTGCTGGAAGGCCTCTGTCGCGCCATCCACGAGCATTTCGCTCCATTCTGCGTTGCCCTTGATCCCCTCTGCTGCCAAGGCGCGGCAGAACGCCCGCCAGCGCGCGTCATGGTCGCCAAAGGCGTTCAGATAACGCGCCGGCATGCCGGCGGCGACTTGCGGAAATGCTGTCCGGATACTTCCCTGCAGGGTTTCGAGCGCATATTGAATGCCCCATGCGCCTGCGCCCTGCGCATGGCTCGCCAGCATCGGCTTGGGCAGGAACATGCCGAAATCCGCAAGGTCGGCCATGAGTTGTGCGAACCGGGGCTTCCACCCCGACCAGCCCTTGTCCCTGACCGAGTTTTCAAGACCGGGAAGAGCCATCGCCTGACCCAGCAGGAAGGCACGATAATGCCCGGTATCGAAGGGGTCGAAGCGCCGATAGGATTGTTCGATTGCCTGAAGCTGTCCTGCACAGCACCGGTCGAGCGCAGTGACCGCAGGGCAAATTTCTGCACCACGCGCACGGGCTAACGCCGCTTTGGTCCGCAGGTCTCCAGGAGCAGGCTGGTCCACCAGAGGCAGCCGTCGCGGTGGTGTCGGAGTGCTTCTGGTGGACGCAGGTTCGGTCATTTCATCTCTCGTGAGGGTGAGGCAGTTCAACTGGACAGCAGCGTCTTTTCGATCCGCTCGGTCGATTCTCCGGTCAATGTCTTGGCCTCTTCGCCGACCAGCACTGCTTCCAGAGATTTATGATAATGGCGCCGCATTTCTCCGAGCGTCTTGGGATCGGCGGCAATGCCGAGCTTCTCGATGCGGTTTTCCAGCACCGCCTTGTTCAGCCATTCGGCGACAGCTGCGGCATAGGCGAGTTCGTTGAGGTCGGTGCTGCCGGTGCGTTGCCCGGCTTCATCCTGCTTGCGCACCCCGGCGCTGAAATTGGTGCCCTCAAGATCAGGCGCGGCTTCTTGAACCAGCCGCGGTTCATCGGGGCTGCCTGCATTGCGCATGAGAACAAAGCGGTTTCCGTCGGCAATTGCCAGATGCGCATTATGCGGCAGACGCATGGTGTGTTTCTCCTCGATCATTTCCTTACACTTTGGTTAACGCGCGAGCCGCCCCGAAGGTCCATCCAAAAGGACAGATGCGGCAATTGTCGCCACCTGAGAGCATGAAAAAGGGGCCGGAAGCGCATTGCTTCCGGCCCCTTTCCTGTCAGCGCAGGATTGGCAGTGTCGGGATCAGAACCCGCCCATGCCGCCCATGCCGCCCATTCCACCCATGTCGGGCATCGCGGGCGCTGGCTTGTCGTCAGGCACTTCGCTGATCGCCGCTTCGGTGGTGATCAACAGGCCAGCCACCGATGCTGCGTCCTGCAGCGCGGTGCGCACAACCTTGGTCGGGTCGATCACGCCGGCCTGCACCAGGTTTTCGTAGGTGTCGGTCGCGGCGTTGAAGCCCTGCGTTTCGTCGCCTTCGCGCAGGAGATTGCCCGAAACCACCGCGCCATCATGGCCGGCATTGGCGGCAATCTGACGGATCGGCGACAGGATCGCCTGACGCACGATATCCACACCGCGGGTCTGATCGTCGTTCTCGCCCTTCAGGCCGTCAAGTGACTTGGTCGCGTAAAGCAGTGCTGCACCACCACCGGGCACAATGCCTTCCTCGACCGCGGCGCGGGTCGCATGAAGCGCGTCGTCGACGCGATCCTTGCGTTCCTTCACCTCGATCTCGGATGCGCCGCCAACCTTGATAACCGCAACACCGCCGGCAAGCTTGGCCAGACGTTCCTGCAGCTTTTCACGGTCGTAGTCCGACGTGGTCGTCTCGATCTGCGAACGGATCTGCTCGACCCGTGCCTTGATTTCGGTTTCGCTGCCCGAACCATCGACAATGGTGGTGTTGTCCTTGTCGATCGTCACGCGCTTGGCCGAACCCAGCATGTTGACGGTCACCGATTCAAGCTTGATGCCGAGATCTTCGGAAATCATCTCGCCATTGGTCAGCGTGGCGATGTCGCCCAGCATCGCCTTGCGACGATCGCCGAAGCCCGGCGCCTTGACCGCAGCAACCTTCAGGCCGCCACGCAGCTTGTTGACCACCAGCGTTGCCAGCGCTTCGCCTTCGATATCCTCGGCAATGATGAGGAGCGGGCGACCCGACTGCACGACTGCTTCCAGGATGGGGAGCATCGCCTGCAGGTTCGACAGCTTCTTTTCGTGGATCAGGATATAGGGATTTTCCAGTTCCACGGTCATCTTGTCGGGATTGGTGATGAAGTAGGGCGACAGATAACCACGGTCGAACTGCATGCCCTCGACCACGTCGAGTTCAAATTCGAGACCCTTGGCCTCTTCGACGGTGATGACGCCTTCCTTGCCGACCTTTTCCATCGCTTCGGCAATCTTTTCGCCGACCTCGCGGTCGCCATTGGCGGAAATCACGCCGACCTGGGCGATTTCAGCCGATCCCGACACATCCTTGGAACGGGCCTTGAGGTTATCGACAACCTTGCCGACAGCCAGATCGATGCCGCGCTTCAGGTCCATCGGGTTCATGCCAGCGGCAACCGACTTCATGCCTTCGCGAACGATCGCCTGGGCAAGCACGGTCGCAGTGGTCGTGCCGTCACCTGCAAGGTCGTTCGTCTTGGACGCGACTTCGCGGATCATCTGCGCGCCCATGTTCTCGAACTTGTCCTTGAGTTCGATTTCCTTGGCGACGGTGACACCGTCCTTGGTGATGCGCGGTGCACCGAAGCTCTTGTCGATGACGACATTGCGGCCCTTGGGACCCAGCGTGACCTTTACCGCATTGGCGAGCGTGTCGACGCCCTTCATGATGCGTTCGCGTGCGTCACGCGAAAATTTCACGTCCTTGGCAGCCATGGTTTATTCTCCTGTTGAGGAATGATTGAAAAAGAAAAGCAGCCTGTCAGCGGATCAGGAGATCACGCCCAGAATGTCGCTTTCCTTCATGATGATCAGGTCTTCGCCATCGACCTTGACCTCGGTGCCCGACCATTTGCCGAACAGAATACGGTCGCCGGACTTCACGTCCATGGGCGTGACCTTGCCATCTTCGGCGCGCGCGCCGGACCCTGCGGCGACAATTTCGCCCTCACTCGGCTTTTCCTTGGCGCTGTCGGGAATAATGATGCCGCCGGCGGTCTTTTCGTCGGCTTCGATACGACGGACCAGAACCCGGTCGTGCAACGGACGGAATGCCATGTTATGACCTCTTCCAGTAAAAGTTGAAGACAATGCTTTTGGCACTCTATCATCAAGAGTGCCAGCGCGGCGGATATGGTGGGTGACAGGCGGCGCGTCAAGCTCCGGCGGCCAAGATTTTACAGCGCCCGGAGCGGTTTTGCCGAGAGTTGGTTCAGAAACTTCTGTCAAGCAGCCCGAGCGTGCCGCGCCGCTGCCAGCGCCACAACATCATTGCAGCCGTAACGATCAGCCCGACCGCAAGACCCATCCACACGCCAAGGCCGCCCAGTGGCGTATGAAATGCCAGCAGCCAGGCAGATCCGAAGCCGAACGGCCAGTAGCCGATCACCGCCAGGACAAACGGCACCCGTGTGTCGGCAAGCCCGCGCAGCAGCCCGGCGGCCACCGCCTGCACACCGTCGAACAGCTGAAAAGCGGCCGCGATGGTCATGTAACTGCCGGCAAGGACCAGCAAGGTGGCGTTGCGAGGATCGTCGACATCCAGATAGATCGACAACAACCATTGCGGCACGGCGAGCATGGTGACCACAAACACCACAGCAAAGCCGATCGCCAGCAGCATGGCTGAAATTCCCGCCAGCCTGATCGCGTCGGCGTTCCCGCGCCCATGGTGCAGGCCGACCCGAATGGTGGCGGCCTGCGCGATGCCGAACGGCACCTGGAAGGCAAGTGAGGCGATCTGCAACGCGACCGTATGCGCAGCCAGCTCCAGCTTGCCAAGCGCACCCATCAGGAATGCAGCAATCGAAAAAAGCCCTGCTTCTGCAAGAATGATAGCCGCAATCGGCAGGCCAATACGCCAGATTTCAAGCAGGCGTGCAGGATCTGCCCGCCACAACCGCCCGAACACGTGATAGCGGCGCAACCGCCGGTCGGACTGGATGATCGCAGCGTAAGCGCCAATTGTCGCCAGCGAGGTAAGCACGCTGGCCAGCGCCGCGCCTTTGAGCCCAAGCGCCGGCAATCCCCAATGTCCGTAGATGAGAAGCCAGTTGCCCAGCGCGTTGATGCCCAAGGCAAACACTGTCACCCAGGTAGCGATTACTGCCCGGCCAAGCGTCGATACGAAGATCCGCAGCGCGCTTGACGCCACCACAGGTATGGCGGCAAAACTCACGATGGTGAGATAATCGCCGGCAAGCTGCGACACCAGCGGCGGTTGGCCGGTCGCGCGCATGATCGGCTCGCCTGCAAGCGCAAGCACCATGATTGCCAGCCCAGCCAGAGCGCTGACCCAAAGCCCCATGCGGATCGACCGGCGCACTTCGCGCACGGCATGGCGACCACGGCCAAGCGCGGAGGCAGCAAGCGGCGCCACGGCCCCGACCAGCCCCATCGCACACCATAATGAAAGCCCATAAATGGACGTTGAAAGTGTGATCGCTGCCAGTTCCTCGGTGCCGAGCGGTGCCACGAAAATGACGTCGATCGCATAAACCATCATCTGCAGCAGGTTCGCCGCCGCCAGCGGCGTGGCAAGCCGGGTCGTCTCGCGCAGTTCGGCACGCAGGGGAGAGGAAAGGAATGCTCGCATGACGCGCAGCGACTAGGCCAAAGAACGGCAATGCGATAGGGTATAAGCCGCTCGGTGGACGGCCACTACGGTCAGGAGATCGCAGCGAAACTGATGGTGAGCGCAATGGCCAGACCAGCACTAGCACCGGCACCAGCACCGGCGCCAACAGCCGTTGTCGAGGTGATCAACGCTGGATACGTCTTCGGCAAGCGCCTGCTGCCTGTTGCGTTGGCGCTGCTTGTCACCGTGTCCGGTCCGGTTTTCGCAGATGAAATCGAAGGCGGGGGCAATGAAGACAACCGCGTCGTCGGTGCAGAAATCTTCGCCGGCATTCATGCTCATGCGGTAGAAACGCCGTTCACGCTTGCCACTGGCGAAGCGGGCGTTGACATCATGGCAGGCTACCGCTTTGCCCCGCTCGACGCCTTGTCTGTCATTAGCAGACCGGCACCCTACATCCTTGCATCCCTCAACAGCCAGGGCGACACCAGCTTTGCCGGCGGCGGTCTGGGCTGGAAGATCTGGTTGGGCCGTGTTTATGCGCGCCCGGGTATCGGGCTGATCGTGCATGATGGGCCGGGACGCCGGATTGCGCCGGACGGACGGCGGCTGGATCTGGGCAGTCGCGTGCTGTTCGAGCCGGAGCTTGGCATCGGCGCGGCGATATCCGATCGCTTCTCCATCGAGGCAAGCTGGGTGCACATCAGCCATGCCCGGCTGTTCGATGCGCGGCAAAACCCCGGCATCGACATGATCGGCATCCGCCTGAACTGGCGACAATAGCGCTGAGGCGGAGCCGCCGACCGTGACCGCCTTTATCGCCAAGGCGTAAAGAAAAAGAGCGACGCCTTGCAGCGCCGCTCTTTCTGTATCGGTCTTGCGACCGCTGTTTACTTCAGCTCGACGGTGCCGCCGGCTTCCTCGATCTTCTTCTTGATCTCTTCGGCTTCTGCCTTGTTCACGCCTTCCTTGACGGCCTTGGGCGCACCCTCGACGAGCGCCTTGGCGTCGGCCAGGCCGAGACCGGTGATCGCGCGCACTTCCTTGATCACCTGGATCTTCTTGCCACCATCGCCGGTCAGGACGACATCGAACTCGTCCTTTTCCTCAGCGGCAGGCGCGTCGCCGCCACCGCCCGGACCGGCAACCGCAACCGCAGCAGCGGCAGAAACGCCCCAGGCGTCTTCAAGAGCAGTGGCGAGTTCGGCAGCTTCAAGAACGGTCAGCTTGGACAGTTCGTCGACGAGGTTCTGGATATCGGCCATTCAATTTACTCCATTCAGGTCCGGCCGGACCGCGTTGCGGCCATCGGCAGGCAATATGATAACGGGATTGTCGATGCTTCAGGCAGCGTCCTTGGCGGCATAGGCGCCGAACACACGCGCCAGCTTTGCCGCAGGGGCATTCGCCAGGCGGGCGATCTTCGTTGCCGGAGCCTGAACCAGCCCGACAAGCGTGCCACGCAGCTGATCAAGTGAAGGCAGCGCGGCCAGCGAACGCACACCGGCTTCGTCGAGAACCTGCGTTCCCATCGAGCCGCCGACGATCTCCAGCCGGTCATTGGTCTTGGCAAAATCAACTGCCACCTTGGCAGCCGCCACCGGGTCGGAAGAGGTGGCAAGGCCCACAGGCCCTGTCAGATAGGCATCGATGCCGGAATAATCGGTATCGACGATGGCGCGCTTCACAAGACGGTTCTTGGCGACCTGAAAGGAAGCCCCGGCTTCGCGCATCTTCTGGCGCAGGTCGGTCGATTGCGCGACCGTCATGCCAAGGTTGCGGGTGACGACCACCACACCAACCTCGTTGAAGACGCCGTTGAGCTGCGCGACCGCATCGGTTTTCTGCGAACGATCCATGCGTACTCCTTGACACATGGCTGCATCGGGAAACCCCGCTGCAACCGGCTTCGTCTGTCCGGCCCGACAAGCGTCGGAACGGGCGAGTCCGTTGAAGGGGCAAAAGGAGCGCATTCGCGCGAGTGGCAACCTGTCGAAAGGTGCCCAAAATCCTCGGTCCCCGTCTAGGCCGGCAATTAAGAAGGTGTCGAAGCCTTCACCGACTGTCTCGGACGGAATGCCGGTCAGGCGTTAGAGCCCGCCCGGTTGCAGGGGCTTTGGTCGCAGCAGCCGGCAAAGTCAAGGTGCCATGAAAGGATTGCAACGGCTGCACCTGTTGTGCAGCCGCCGCTCCTGATTCACGGGATCCAGATCAGGTAATCTGTGTTGGACGGCGTGCGCAGCATCATCCGGCCATCAGCCTGCATGGTCACGGCACTGGCGGGAATGCGCCGGGTGTCGCTGCCGAATACCGACTGGTTGTCGAACTGCACCACATAGCTGGTGATGGCGCCGCTGTTGCGGTCGAACAGGATATCCTCGATCTCGCGCTGCTGTCCGTCGGAGAAGGTCAGCATGCTGCCGATGATGTTGGAGGCAAGCCGCCGTTCCGCCTGCGCAGCGGTGAGAGTGAGTCGATCAGGCGACTGCGCATCGGCATCGTCATCGATCCGGATGTTGAGGTCGCCGCCAAAAGACCCTTCAATTGCGACATTGTCCCATGCGACAAACCCGCGGTCGTTGGCGCCATAGGTGCTCCAGGGGAAGGGCACTTCGTACAGGACATATTCCACTTGGCTGCCATTGGGCGTGAGGATCAGGTCGCGGATATTGCCGAGCATGTTGAAGCCGTTGGTGACATCGCCCGACATGACATTGCCCGCACTTGCCATGTTCTTGCGTGCTTCTGAATATTGCGACCATGCCGTGGCGGGATCCATCCGCTGCATCTGCGCAGCAGCAGGTGCGGCGACTGCCATCGCCGTCGCGGCAGTGGCGGCGAGCAGCCGGTTTGTAACATTCATATCATCTCTCCTGATGGTTGTCGGGTTTGCAGTCATTGTCTTTTCAAAACAGCAAGGACCGCATGGTTCCGCAAATGATGTGAGGCCGTGCAGCAAAGATGATGCTGTCAACGCTATATGCGCAACAATAATGCTCGGATGAGACGCACCATTAAGGCGGTCTGCAACTGTCCATATTCAAGAAGTGCTGTATGGATGCCGCCGGTCATTGATGAGACCTGCTTGTGAATGACTGTTTGTTCTGCGCAGCGCTTACCGGTGATTGTCTGTTTGCAGCAGCGACCACTGCCGCTGCCGCGCCGAGAGTGCTGGCGCCTTATTCACAACAGGTGGTGAGCTTGCCATGACAGTTGCGTGCCGGGACGCAGATGCGGCGAAGGCAGGCAGATCTTGGTTGTTAGCCGAACCGGGTGGGGCAAAAAGGATCGGTTCTATCCGGTGAAAGCCACCGCAAGCAGATAATATGAAGCAATCGCTTCCCCTTGTGCATCAAGCGCGGGATCAAAAACTGCTTTTTCCAGAAAGGTCTGGCAAGCTGTTCGCACGAAATCCGGCTGCGGGGCAGATTGTTGAACGTTGCATTGCGTCACCCGGCCAGCGGTATTGATAGCGAGCCGCAAATGGACCATCGCCCGGCTGTTGTCGATCAATTGGCCGTGCGGGAAATCAGGAACCCAGCTCTTCACATGCTTTGCAGTTGCTTTACGGGACAGGGTCTGATGCGCAACAGCATCGATTCCCCAGTGGGACACCAGCTCAGTCGTACATTGCTCCAGGGCAGCAAAGGGCCTGTCCAGAGGACCCGTTTGTAAAATGATTGGTGAGCCAAAGCCTCTAACGGTCATCTTGTCGATCGCTGCATAGGTTTCTGGCGCTACCCGTTCGTCAGCATCCCGAGCATTTTAAAGCGCAAGTTCCTCCTCGCTCTCCTCCTCCACATCTCCGGTCACGCTAAAGCTGCGGCGGAAGATCGCCGCCGGCGCCTTGTTGCCGCCTGTTCCGTTGTAAAACGAAATGCGTTCATATCTGCCGATATCGCCAAACGATACGCTGACCTTCCGATCGCGGGATCCTTGGCTTTCCGAAAGGCGAAATGGTTTGCCGATCAACTGCATCCAGAAGCTATCGGCGGGGCCGAAGCGTTCCAAGCGGACAACCACCTGGTCCTTGCCCGTCCCGAACTGCCGGGCAAGCACGCAACTGTCATCTTCGTAGCTGGCAACCCATGTTGTCGAAGGCGCGAGTGTTCGTTCCAGTGCAGCGGCGGGCGTAAAGGCCGCTAAAGACAGCACCATGACAAGAAGAACACGAATCATCTTTAAGGCTCCCTGGCTTGTTTTTCACGAACACTGCAACCCAAGGCTCTGGTCAATGCATGTTTGTCACACCTGATCGTTTTGCGATAACTTCCTCTGCCGGCATGCCAGTATCCGCATCATATCGCGGCGCTGCACGGGCGTTGCGGTCGGCCATAGCGCGATTTCATCCAGCGTGCGCAGGCAGCCGGTGCAGAAACGCTGCTGCGGATCAAGCGCGCAGATGTTGCGGCACGGAGAGGGGATTGCTTTCATCGGTCGGCAGGCACCGCTCGCGAGGCAAGGGTCAGAACAAACCCCGGCCGACCATGCGGTCGCCGGGGTTTGTTGTTCCTGCAAATTTGCTGGTTCACAGCTTCTCGGTCAGTTCCGGGATGGCGGTGAACAGATCGGCGACAAGGCCGATGTCCGCCACTTGAAAGATCGGGGCATCCTCGTCCTTGTTGATGGCGATGATGATCTTGGAATCTTTCATGCCGGCAAGGTGCTGGATCGCGCCTGAAATGCCCACGGCGATGTAAACCTCCGGTGCGACGATCTTGCCGGTTTGGCCGACCTGATAATCATTGGGCACGAAGCCTGCGTCGACCGCTGCACGGCTGGCACCGACGCCGGCCCCCAGCTTGTCAGCCAGCGGCATGATGATCTTTTCGAAGGTTTCGCCGTCCTTCAACGCCCGTCCGCCCGAAACGATGATGCTGGCGCTGGTAAGCTCCGGCCGGTCGCTCTTGGCCAGTTCCTGGCTGACGAAGCTCGACAGGCCTGCATCGCCCTGGCTGCTCACCTCCTCGACAGAGGCTGAACCGCCGCTTGGATCCGCTTTTTCGAAGGCAGTGCCGCGCACGGTGATGACCAGCTTGGGATCGGTCGAGGTGACGGTGGCAATGGCGTTTCCGGCATAGATCGGCCGGGTAAACGATCTGTCCCCTTCGACCGAAAGAATGTCGGAGATTTGCATCACATCCAGCATGGCCGCCACGCGGGGCGCGATGTTCTTGCCGTGCGTGGTTGCCGGTGCGACGAAGGCATCGAAGCCATCCATCAACCCTGCAACAAGCGGCGCCACGTTTTCCGCCAGCTGGTGTTCATATGCCGCATCATCGGCCTTGAGCACCTTGGCGACGCCCGCGACCTTCGCTGCGCCCTGCGCCGCGCCGTCGCAATTGGCGCCGGCAACCAGCACGGTGACATCGCCCAGCCTGGCGGCGGCGGTGACCGTCGCCAGCGTTGCATCTCCAAGGGAAGCATTGTCGTGATCGGCAAGGACGAGGGTGTTCATTTTGCAACTCCCATGGACTTGAGCTTGGCGACGAGCGCATCGACATCGGCGACCATCTCGCCCGACTGGCGCACCGGCGGTTCGGAGACATTGGTCACATTGAGGCGCGGCCTGGTATCGACGCCATAATCCGCCGGTGTCTTGTTCTCGAGCGGTTTTTTCTTTGCCTTCATGATGTTGGGCAAGGACGCATAACGTGGCTCGTTCAAACGCAGATCGGTGGTGACGATCGCGGGCAGCGACAGGCGCACTGTTTCAAGACCACCGTCGACCTCGCGTTTCACCGTCACGTGATCGCCATCAAGCGTCACTTCGCTGGCAAAGGTGCCCTGCGGCCTTTCCATCAGCGCGGCCAGCATCTGACCGGTCTGGTTGCAATCATCATCAATGGCCTGCTTGCCAAGAAGGATGAGGCCGGGCTCTTCCTCTGCCGCGATGGCCTTCAGGATCTTGGCGACCGCCAGCGGTTCGACCGTGTCGTCAGTTTCAACCAGGATCGCCCGATCGGCACCCATGGCAAGTGCGGTGCGCAAGGTTTCCTGCGCCTTTGCCGGGCCGATCGAGACAGCGACGATCTCTTCGACGCCGCCCTTTTCCTTCAGGCGGATCGCTTCCTCGATGGCGATCTCGTCAAACGGGTTCATGCTCATCTTGACATTGGCAAGATCAACCCCCGACCCGTCGGATTTGACCCGCGGCTTCACATTGTAATCGATCACCCGCTTTACCGGTACAAGAGCCTTCATGGCCGTTCTCCAATACAATGGTGCGCCGCACATCCTGCGGCATCAGGGGCAGAGCCGCCATCGGTTCTGCCCGCGCGCATCACGCTGCCTTCTTTACCTGCTGAACGATCTTCTTGGCAGCGTCGCCAAGATCGCTTGCCGACACGATCGGCAATCCCGAATTGTCGAGGATTTCCTTGCCCTTCTCGACGTTGGTGCCTTCCAGCCTGACGACAAGCGGCACATCGAGATTCACGTCCTTGGCCGCTGCAACAATGCCATCGGCGATAATGTCGCACTTCATGATGCCGCCAAAAATGTTCACGAGGATGCCTTCGACAGCCGGATCGGACAGGATGATCTTGAATGCAGCGGTCACTTTTTCCTTCGAAGCGCCGCCGCCCACATCGAGGAAATTGGCGGGAAACGCACCGTTGAGCTTGATGATGTCCATCGTCGCCATGGCGAGGCCTGCGCCATTCACCATGCAGCCGATGTTGCCATCCAGTTTGATGTAGGCAAGATCATGCTTCGATGCCTCGACTTCGGCGGGGTCTTCCTCGGTTTCGTCGCGCAGCGCTTCTACCTTGGGATGGCGATAGAGCGCGTTGCCGTCAAAGCTCATCTTGGTGTCGAGCACGAGCAGCTTGCCGTCCTTGGTTTCCACCAGCGGATTGATTTCCAGCATCTCGCCGTCAAGCGCCATGAAGGCGTCGTAAAGCTGACGCGCGACTTTCTGCGCCTGCTTGTTGAGGTCGCCATCAAGCTTCAATGCATAGGCAACGGCGCGGCCGTGGTGCGGCATGAACCCCTGAGCGGGGTCGATGGTGATGGTGGTGATCTTTTCAGGCGTGTTGTGTGCGACATCCTCGATGTCCATGCCGCCTTCGGTCGACACGACCATGGCAACCTGTCCCGACGCGCGGTCCACCAGCAGGGCAAGGTAATATTCCTCGGCAATGTCGACGCCGTCGGTGACGTAAAGGCGGTTTACCTCCTTGCCTGCATCGCCCGTCTGCACGGTGACGAGCGTGTTGCCCAGCATGTCCTTGGCATCGGCTTCGACATCATCCACGCTCTTGGCCAGGCGGACGCCGCCCTTGGCATCTGCGCCCAATTCCTTGAACTTGCCCTTGCCGCGCCCGCCGGCATGGATCTGCGCCTTGACCACGAACAGGGGTCCGGGCAGCTTCTTTGCCGCCGCGACCGCTTCCTCGACGGTCAGCGCCGGGAAACCGGCGGGGATACCCACGCCGAAATCCGCCAGAAGCTCCTTTGCCTGATATTCATGGATGTTCATTGCCGATCCTTAATGTTCAGATTGTCACGTTCGATCTGCGCCCGACATATGGACGGGCGCTTTGCTCTGCGCGTAAAGCATAGCCGCGCGTGATTGAAAAGGCCTGCCGCCGGAAACACCGCAGTTGCGGATTTTCGATGAATTTGCACGGCTTTTTACGAATCTTGCAGGCAATAGGGCTGGAAAGGCAGGTTTGGACGTGCTCGATCGCGAAGAACTGGAGAGAATTGTTCGCGAAGCGGGCCGAATCGGCATGGGTCTGTGGCCGGGGGCAGGTCACGCGCCACAGGTCTGGGACAAGCCGGACAAGAGCCCTGTGTCTGCGGCTGACATGGCCGTGGACACATTCCTCAGAACCGAGTTGAGCACGCTTGTGCCGCAGGCTGGCTGGCTTTCGGAAGAAACCGAAGATACGCTGGAACGACTGGGTCGCGACCTGATCTGGTTGGTCGATCCGATCGACGGGACCCGCGACTTTCTTCGTGGGAGAGACGGGTGGGCTGTATCCGTCGCGCTCATAAAAAGCGGCCAACCCCTGATTGCTTCGCTGTATGCCCCTGCAAAAGATGAGTTCTGGAGTGCAGAACGGGGGCAGGGCGCGCGGCGCAACGGCGATCGGCTGCGCGCCAGCCGGCGAGCCGCATTGTCAGGCTCGCGCATGCCGGCCGACCTGCCAATCAGAGGCAGTGGTAAAGAGCACGGGTTTGTGGCGGTCGCAAAACCCAACAGCATCGCCTTGCGGATCGCGATGGTCGCTGCGGACGAGGCCGATCTTGTTGGCACCACCCGCTGGGGCCACGAATGGGATCTGGGCGCCGCATGCCTCATCGCCAGCGAAGCAGGCGCCATCGTTACCGACGCCTGCGGAGACGATCTCGTGTTCAACAAATCCAACCCGCGCATTCTCGGTGTCCTGGCGGCCGCGTCCGAAATTCATTCAGACGCGGCACGCAATTTGAAAAAGGCACTTAGCCAGACGCGGTAACCGGACGATCAGCCGTTGCGGGCGCGTTCCAAATCATCCTGTGTGATCGGGATGATCTTCATTTCCACCCGCCGGTTCAGCGAACGTCCGTTTTCAGTGTCATTGCTGGCAACAAAATTGCTTTCGCCAAAACCCTTGGAAGCAATCCGCCCGCGCGGCACGCCCTGCGACACCAAGTAGTCGCTTACTGCCTGCGCGCGTCGTTCCGACAATTGCTGGTTGTAGGATTCTGCACCTGTCGAATCGGTATAGCCATAAACATCGATCAGGCTGTTGGGATAGTTGATGAGCGACTGCGCCACGGAATTAAGCGTATTGCGAAATTGCGGCTGGATGTTGGAACTGTCGACGGCGAAAGTCACGCCGTCAGGCAGGTTGAGCATGATCGAATCGCCGGCATCGGTCACTTCGACGCCGGTGCCAGCGGTCTGCTCCCGCAGTTCCTTTATCTGCTGATCCTTGTTGTAGCCGACATATCCGCCGGCTGCGCCGCCAAGTCCTGCGCCGATGATCCGTGCAGTCTTGCCGCCGATGATACCACCCAGCAAATAGCCGGCTGCTGCGCCGCCGGTCGTACCCAGAACAGTCCGGGAAACCTTGCGCTCACCTGTATTGGGATCGGTGACGCAGCCTGAAAGACCGATCAGCGACACCGCAGCCAGCGCTGTTCCCAAAAATTTCTTCCTCATGATCTACCCTGTCCTTTCATCGCGCCCGCAAGCCATTGCGTTTTGCAGGCAAGTTGTGTCTGCAAATCTGCCTGCGTGCACATAGTTATGCTGCCAGACGCAGTTTCATCTTCAACGCTGCACCCGCAGGCGGGTTCCTGCACAGCTGGTCTGGCAAGGTCCACAGTCAGGGTTCCGAACGGAACGATCCACTGGTTCTCTTGCCCCCGACGTGCAAAGGCGGCTATTCTGCTGCAACCTCGTTGAACATGTTCTCGCCAAAGGCGCACCGGCTTGTCCCCTTTTCCCTGGACCGACCTTCTCATCATCGCGGCGCTGATCGTGCTCAACGGGATGTTCTCGATGTCGGAGCTGGCCATTGTATCCGCTCGCCCAGCCCGGCTGCGCAAGATGGCCGACAACGGCAGCAGAGGCGCGCGCACCGCCATGATCCTTGCGGCCGATTCGGGCAAATTCCTGTCGACGGTGCAGATCGGCATCACGCTGATCGGGATCATTGCCGGTGCCTATTCCGGCGCCAGCCTTGGCGCTCCTGTCGGCGAAAGACTTGCCAGGCTCGGACTGGCGCCAGCGATCGCAGCACAGGCAGGATTTGTCCTGGTGATCGCGCTGACCACCTATTTCTCGCTTGTCGTGGGTGAGTTGGTGCCAAAGCAGATCGCACTGCGCGGGCGGGAAAGGATTGCCGCGCTTACCGCGCCGGCCATGGCGCTCATGGCGCGACTGGCAGCGCCGCTGGTCTGGCTGCTCGACCGGTCATCAATCCTGCTCCTTCGCTTGCTCGGCGCGCGCAATTCCGGCGATACAGGCGTGACATCGGAGGAACTGCACCTCATCATTTCGGAAGCGACCCGGTCCGGCGTGATTGCGGAAGCCGAGCGTACGATCATGTCCGAGGTTCTGCGCCTGTCCGACCGGCCGGTACGCGAATTGATGACCCCGCGCACCGAAATCGACTGGATCGACCGCAATGCAGACGCCGCCCGTCTGCTCGAAGCCATAGAGCAATCGCCACATTCGCTGCTGCCGGTCGGCGAAGGATCGGTAGAGAACATCATCGGCGTCATCAAGGTGCGCGAGGCACAGGCTCTGATGATGAAAGGGGAGCGGGCCGATCTCGCATTGCTGGCGCGCAAGGCGGAGATCATTCCCGATCAGGTGGACGCGCTCGACGCGTTGCGCATCATGCAGCGCGCCGATGTCGCAATAGCGCTGGTGCATGACGAATACGGGCATTTCGAAGGCATCGTGACGCCGGCCGATCTGCTGTCAGCGCTCGTGGGTGATTTTGTCAGCCACGCGGACGAGGGCGACAACCCCATGGTCGTGGAGCGCGATGATGGCTCGCTCCTGCTGTCAGGTGCCTTGCCGGTGGACAGGCTTTCCGAACTCCTTGAGGTGGAGATGCCCGAGGACCGGGAGTTTGCGACCGTCGCCGGCTTTTCGCTGTGGATGCTCAAGCGCTTGCCGGTGGAAGGGGACAGCTTCGTCGAGCAGGGCTGCCGTTTCGAGATCGTCGACATGGACGGCCGCCGCATCGACAAGCTGCTGGCGCAGCGGCAGCCAGCACAAGGCACTGACGCTGCGCTCATCGAGCGCCGTCCAGATAGCTGAGCAATCTCCCGAGCTGTCCTGTCACGGCTGCCGGAAGCGGCATGCGGGTAACAATCCGCGTCGGGCAACCGCCTCGAATGCGCAGAATTACTCCGGAATGATGGTCTGCGCTTCTGCGCCGTCTCCTTCGGGAGCAGCAACGATGTCCTGGGTTGTCACGCCCTTGTCCACTGTGTTCGTGTCGGGATCGCCGACGGTCGAGCGGATGCCGGGCTGTGCCGTGCCTGCCTTGCTGATCGCGCTGCTTTCAACCGTGCTGCGCGGAGCCGGCCCACCGAACATCGCTTCCAGAGCTTGCTGGCTGGCGCCGGGGGTTTGCGGGCGGGGTGCGCCAGGCTCCGGCGGGGTCAGGGCGAAATCGGGCGGCACGGCAAGCGGTGCCTGACGGGCGACCACCATCTCGTCAGGCGCGCCGCGATCAAACAGGTTGAGCCCTGCGCCACATGCCGACAGCAGCGGCGTAAAAGCGACAAGGGCGGCAACGACAGGCAGTTTACGCATCGGCTTCATTCTCCAAGTCCGGCAGACCCGCGCTCAGGCGTCGTGGCGGCGGATTTCGTCGTATCATCGCGGATCAGCAGGGATCGGGCAAGCAGCAGCACCACACCGATGGTGATCGCCGCATCGGCAAGGTTGAATATGGCAAAAGGGCGAATGCTGCCGAAATGCAGGTCGGCATAGTCCACCACATAGGTAAAGCGCACGCGATCGATGATGTTGCCCAGCGCACCGCCCAGAACGAGGCTTAGCGCGGCGATGTCGCCTGCCCGCCGTTCGCGCAGGATCCAGACCAGCACTCCCAGCGCAATCGCCCCTGTCAGAGCAAACAGGAACAACCGGCTCTCCAGACTGTCGGCGCTTAGAAAACCGTAGGAAATCCCCCGGTTTTCGGCATAGCGAAAATCAAAGAAGGAGACGATCGGGATTAATCCGCGTTCGCGCAGCAGCATCGGGCCAAGCAGCCAAAGCTTGAGCAACTGGTCCCCAAGCGTGATTGCAGCGGCAAGACCCAACCCCGCCAGACGCCGCCGCCACAAAACCCTTGCCGGTTCTGTTGTCGTCATGCTGCGTCCAGCACGGCAACCGCATCTTCGCAGCGCGCGCATAGCGCGCCGTCTTCGGCCACTTCGGGGCGGTGCCGCCAGCAGCGGCCGCATTTGGCAAGATCGGTCGGTTTTGCCTCCACCGCATCCTCCTGCCCCTGCGTCACTGTCGCGGTGATGAACAGTTCTTCCAGCGCGGCATCACTGAACCCGGCTGGCGCGGCATCGCCCGGAACGACTATTTCAGCGGCAAGGCTCGACCGCACGATCTTGTCGCGGCGCAGCGGCTCGATCGCTTCGTTCACATCCTCGCGCAGATTGCGCAACGCGGTCCAGCGTTCGACCAGCGCCGCATCGTCCCACGCCGCATCGACGTCGGGCCAGGTCAGCAGATGCACCGAACCTGCGTCGGCAAAACGCGTCTGCCACGCTTCCTCGGTGGTGAACACCAGCACCGGCGCGGCATAGCGGACCAGCGCATGGAACAGCATGTCAAGCACGCTGCGATAGGCCCGCCGCCGCACATCGGCCGGCAGATCACAGTAAAGGCTGTCCTTGCGGATATCGAAGAAGAACGCCGACAGATCCTCATTGCAGAAATCGGTCAGCGCGCGGGTATAATCGTTGAAGTCATACTCGGCGACACAGCGCCGCAACCGCGCATCGAGCCGGGCGAGCAGCGCCAGCACATAGCGTTCCAGCTCCGGCATGTCCGCGACCGGCAAGCGTTCATCGTCGGTGTAATCGACCAGCGCACCCAGCAGATAGCGCAAGCTGTTGCGCAATTTGCGGTACTGATCCGCCACGCCTTTCAGGATTTCCGGGCCGATCCGGTGATCCTCGGTATAATCCACCGACAACGCCCACAGCCGCAGAATGTCCGCGCCATAATCGCGCATCAGATCCTGCGGGCTGATCGTGTTGCCCTTGGACTTGGACATCTTCTGCCCCTTGCCGTCCATGGTGAACCCGTGGGTCAGGATCGCGTCATATGGTGCCCGGCCACGCGTGCCGCAGCTTTCCAGCAGGCTCGATTGGAACCAGCCGCGATGCTGGTCGCTGCCTTCAAGATAGAGATCGGCGGGCCAGGACAGGTCGGGCCAGCGGCCCGATTCCAGCACGAAAGCATGGGTGCAGCCCGAATCAAACCACACGTCCAGAATATCGGTGATCTGCTCATAATCGGCGGGGTCGTAATCGGAGCCGAGCAGGGCAGCGGCATTGTCCGCGCTCCAGCCATCGACGCCCTGTTCGCGCACGGCGGCAATGATGCGCTGGTTGACTGCCGCATCCACTAGATAATCGCCGGTCGCGCGGTTTACGAATAGGGTGATCGGCACGCCCCAGGCCCGCTGGCGCGACAGCACCCAGTCGGGCCGGTTCGCCACCATCGAGCCGATGCGGTTGCGTCCCTTGGCCGGGAAGAAGCGCGTATTGTCGAGCGCATCGAGTGCGGTCTGCCGCAGCGTCGTGCCATCGGCGCGGTCGCGGTCCATCGGCACGAACCATTGCGGCGTGCAGCGGTAGATGATCTTTGCTTTTGATCGCCAAGAATGCGGGTAGGAGTGGGAGTAGTCCGCACTTGCGCTCAACAGGGCGCCCATTACGCGCAGGTCGGAACAGATCGGGCCATCGGGCGCGTTGAACTTCGCATTGATGACGGAACCTTCGCCGCCCAGCCAGCCCCAGTCGGCGCGATACCGGCCATCGCCGTCGACGGCGAACACCGGGCGCAGCGGCAATTGCGGTGTGCCGAGCCGGTCGGCATATTCGCGACACAGATCGAAATCGTCCTCGCCGTGATCGGGCGACATGTGGACAAGCCCCGTGCCGCTGTCGGTGGTGACGAATTCGCCGGGCAGCATGGGACGCAGCGCGGCAAAGAACCCGCCGAGGTGATGCATGGGATGGCGCACCTTGGTGCCGGCGAGATCAGAACCTTTACCCAGCCAGTGAACACGAGTTTGTGGAGGTGTTGACCGATCATCACCCCACTGCACCTTTGGAATACCTAGCCTCTCCAACAACTCCCGTTCAAGAGGTTGCGCAAAGAGGAAAGGTCCTGCTTTTCGTGTACCATCGTCCCAGCGGTAACTTTTAAGTGCATAGTCAATATCAGGCCCATACGCGAGCGCCTGGTTCACCGGTATCGTCCAAGGCGTCGTCGTCCAGATCACCGCCTGCGCGCCGACCAGTTCCGCGATTGGCGATTCGACAATCTCGAACGCCACGTCGATCTGCGTGGAGGTGATGTCCTCATACTCCACCTCCGCGTCGGCTAGCGCGGTCTTTTCCACCGGCGACCACATGACCGGCTTGGCACCGCGATAAAGCTGCCCGGATTCGGCAAACTTCAGCAATTCGGCCACGATGGTCGCCTCGGCGGCAAAATCCATGGTGAGATAGGGATTGTCCCAGTCCGCCATCGTGCCCAGCCGTTTCAGCTGATCGCGCTGCACATCGACCCAATGGCGGGCATAGGCGCGGCATTCGGCGCGAAACTCCGCAGCCGGCACTTCGTCCTTGTTCTTCTTCTGCTTGCGGTATTGCTCCTCGACCTTCCATTCGATCGGCAGGCCGTGGCAATCCCAACCGGGCACAAAAGGCGCGTCCTTGCCCAGCAGCGTTTGCGTGCGCACCACCATGTCCTTCAACACATGGTTGAGCGCGTGACCGATGTGCATGTCGCCATTGGCGTAAGGCGGCCCGTCGTGCAGGATGAACTTTTCGCATCCGCGCCGGGCATCGCGCAGGCGGGCGTAGATGTCATCGGCCTGCCATTTGGCAAGGATCGCCGGTTCCTTCTGCGGCAGGCCCGCTTTCATCGGAAAGTCGGTCCGGGGCAGGAACACCGTGTCCTTGTAGTCGCGCTTTTCAGTCATCGCATCGCCGTTAGCGGCAAAAGCATGGCGGATAAAGCCTTACCCCGCCAGCAGCGCCTTTGCCCGGTCGCAATCGGCCGCCATTTGCGCGGTCAGCGCCTCCAGCGTGTCGAACCGCGCCTCCGGCCGGATGAAATGATGGAACGCAACGTCGATCTCCTGCCCGTAAAGATCACCGGCAAAATCGAAGAAATGCGGCTCCAGCAATTCCTTGGGCGGGTCGAAGCTGGGGCGGATGCCGACATTCGCCGCGCCCTTCACTACGCGCCCGCCCGGCAGGTGCCCCGTCACCGCATAGATGCCGTAACGCGGCCGCAGATAACTCCCAAGGTCGAGGTTGGCGGTAGGATAGCCGATGGTGCGCCCCCGCTTGTCGCCATGCTGCACCACGCCGCGGATGGTAAAGGGGCGGGTCAACAGCCGCGTCGCTTCTTCCGGTTCGCCCGCCACCAGCGCCTCGCGGATGCGGCTGGAGGAAATGACTGCGCTGCCGTTCGCTACCGGCTGGACCCGGATCGACGCGAGGCCCAGCGGCGGCCCCAGACGGGAGAGCACGTCGCAATCGCCGGTGCGGCCTTGGCCGAAAGTGAAATCGCTGCCGGTGACGACGCAGCGCGCCCGCAGATCGCGAACCAGCAGGCGCGACACGAAATCCTCGGCATTGGTCTGCGCCAGGTCGCGGTCGAAGTTGAACACGAGCATGGCATCGACGTCGAGAGCGGCAAACAGTTCCTCCCGCTGATCCAGTGTCGTCAGGCGGAACGGCGGCGTGTCGGGCAGGAAATAGCGCACGGGGTGCGGATCGAAAGTGGCAACGATTGCCGGCCGGCCATGCGCCCGCGCATCTGCGACAGCAGTGCCGATCACGTCCTGATGGCCCCGGTGCACGCCATCGAAATTGCCCAGCGCGATGGTCGCATCGGCGAGCGAGGGGGGCAGAGGATCGGTGTGGGCAAAGCGGATCATTGCAGAAGAAACCGGCGTCGCCGCTCAGCCGCGCCGCTTGTAGGTGACAAAGCTGAAGGCAGGGGTCTTGCCATCGGCGGGGTGATCTTCGCGAGCGGTTTCCTGCCAGCCGGCCTGATCAACTGGCGGCATGACCGCGTCTCCATCAAAATCAGCATGCACCTCGGTTATCTCGATGCGGCGCGCCATTGGCAGGCTCTGGGCAAACACATCGGCGCCGCCGATCACCGCGATGCGTGCCGTGTTTGCCCGTTGAAGCGCAGCATCAAGGCCGTGCACCACTTCGGCATCTTCTGCATGCCAATGGACATTGCGGGTCATTACGATGTGGCGTCGGCCAGGCAAGATGCCGGGCAGCGATTCGAAGGTCCTGCGTCCCATGATCATCGGCGAGCCCATAGTCAGCCGCTTGAACCGCGCCAGATCGGCCGGAATGCGCCATGGCAGGCGATTGTCCTTGCCAATGACGCCATTTTGCGCGCGCGCCGCTACGAGGAACAGTTCAGGGCCAGTCATGCGGCCGGCTCTTCAAGGACCAGGCGAGTGACATGACCCATCTTGCGCCCGTCCCGCATGGTCTTTCCATAAAGATGCAGATGGTTGGCAGGATCGGCCAGCACCGATGCCCATGCGTTCGCCTGCTCACCAACCAGATTGGTCATCTGCACGGCGGGCACGATCGTCGTGGTATCGCCCAGCGGCAGGCCGCAGATCGCCCGAATATGGTTTTCAAACTGGCTGGTGCGCGCACCTTCGATGGTCCAGTGCCCTGAATTGTGCACACGTGGCGCCATCTCGTTGAAGACAGGACCAGCATCGGTGGCGAAGAATTCCAGCGTCAGCACCCCTGTATAGTCCAGCGCCTGCGCTACCGCGCTGCCAAGTTCCCGTGCAGTCGCGACCTGTCCGGCCATGGCATAGCTGACCGGCACCGAAGACCGAACGAGGATACCGTCTGCATGTTCATTGCGCGGGCTGTCCCAGAACCGGATATCGCCATCTGTTCCGCGCACGAGGATAACCGAAAACTCAGCGGCAAAGCGAACCAGACCTTCGTAGATAAGCGGCTTTGCCGGCAAGCTCAGCCTTTCAGCAGCAGCGCCTGTATCGATCCGCCATTGCCCCTTGCCGTCGTAACCCTCCCGCTGGGTTTTCAGGATGCCGGGCGTGCCGATACGCCGCATCGCCGCTTCCAGATCCGCCGACCCATCCACAACAGCATAGGGCGCGGTTGCACCACCCAGATCGGCGACAAAGCGCTTCTCCATGAGCCGATCCTGCGCAATCTCGAGCGCCCGTGCATTGCTGCGCAAAGGGGTGTCGCCGAGCGCGGTGAGTGGCGCGACCGGCACATTTTCAAATTCGTATGTGACAACATCACAGGCTGCACCAAAACGCGCGAGTGCTTCCCGGTCGTGATAGGCAGCGCCAGTGAACTGCGCGCAGGTTTCGGCAGCGACGCCAGGTTGGCCAGGCGCAAAGATATGGCAGCGATAACCCAGCTGCGCCGCGGCCATGCCCAGCATTCTGCCCAATTGCCCGCTGCCCAGAATACCGATGGTTGAACCCGGCGCCAACATGCCGGACGGTTCCGCACCAGCTACGAAGGCGCCTGATGTTTGCTCCTTGCCAGCAGCCAGGATCTTGGCAGGCGCGGCGACAGCGTGCCGGTCAAAAGCGCTCATGCCGCGCCTTGCGGACGCAGGGCGACAGCGTCGGTCCTTGCCTGCCGCCACGCAAGAAGACGCGCGGCAACAGGCGCATCGCTTAACGCGAGGATTGATGCTGCCAGAAGCCCGGCATTGGTCGCCCCTGCCTCGCCGATCGCCAAGGTTCCCACCGGAACCCCTGCGGGCATCTGCACGATGGACAGGAGCGAATCCTGTCCCGACAATGCGCTCGACCGGACCGGCACGCCAAGCACCGGAAGAACAGTCATGCTGGCAATCATCCCGGGCAGATGCGCAGCGCCGCCTGCACCAGCGATGATGACGCGAATGCCGCTCCCGGCCGCTTCCTTGGCAAACGCCACCATCCGGTCCGGGGTGCGGTGAGCCGAGACGATGCGCACGTCGGTTGCAATCTGCAGTTCCTGCAGCACGGTATCAGCGCATTGCATGGTGGGCCAGTCGGACTGGCTGCCCATGACGATGGCAACCTGCGCTGCGCCGGGTTCAGGCATCTGTTCAGCCATCTGCCAGATAATAACGTTCGCCGGCGACCTGTCCGTTTTCCACCGGATAGACAATCGGCTGCCCGGTCGGGATTTCCAGCCCGGTGATCGCGTCGTCGGAGATCCCCGACAGATGTTTGACCAGCGCACGCAGGCTGTTGCCATGGGCGGAAATCAAGACTGTCTCACCCGCCTCGATCACCGGCTGGATCGCCGCGCGATAATAGGGCAGCACCCGTTCGATGGTGTCTTTCAGGCTTTCGCTCTGCGGCACGGGAATGCCGGCGTAACGGTTGTCGATTGAAAGATCATAATCGCCGCCTGCGTCCATGACAGGTGGCGGCGTATCGAAACTGCGCCGCCAGATATGCACCTGATCCTTGCCGTGCCTGGCCGCGGTCTGCGCCTTGTCCAATCCGGTGAGGCCGCCATAATGCCGCTCGTTCAGGCGCCAGTCCTTGGTCTCGGGAATCCACAGCCTTCCGGCGGCATGCAGCGCGATGTGCAACGTGCGGATGGCGCGGGTCTGAAACGAGGTGAAGGCCTGCGTGGGAACCATGCCCCTTGCCCGCATCAGTTCGCCCGCAGCCTTTGCCTCTGCCTCGCCCTTGGGGGTAAGATCCACATCCCACCACCCGGTAAAGCGATTTTCCAGATTCCACTGCGACTGGCCATGGCGGACAAGGATCAGACTGGACAAGGCGGCAACTCCGGTTTCAAACTGGCATCAACGCCGCACCTAGCGACCCACGCCGAATTTGCAAAGCACCTTGGAGCCGCCGGATGGAGCAAGGCAGCTTGGAAGGGCGGATCGGGCGGGCAGATCGCGGCTGTCCACGACGATGGCCGAGCCAGCCGGCAATCAGTCCATGAAGATCATTGCGGGGTATTCCAGCAGTCGTTTCAGGCTCTGCACGAACAGCGCTGCTTCATAACCATCGACGATGCGGTGATCGAAGCTGCACGACACGTTCATGATCTTGCGCATGGTGACAAGGCTGCCATCCATTACCGGGCGGTCGACAAGCTTGTTGGGCCCGATGATCGCCACCTCGGGTCGGTTGATGATCGGCGTCGTCGTTATGCCGCCCAGCGGGCCCAGTGAGGTAATGGTGATGGTGGAGCCAGATAGTTCGTCGCGTGAAGCGGTGCCATCGCGGGCAGCCTTGCTCAACCGGCCGATTTCTTCCGCGCTGTCCCAGATGCTGCGGGTCTCCGCGTGCCGCAGCACCGGGACCATCAGCCCGGCGGGCGTGGCGGTCGCGATGCCCACATGCACCGCGCCATGCTGGTGGAGCAGCCCAGCGGCATCGTTGAAATGCGCGTTGACCTGCGGAAACTGCGGCAGCACGCGAACCAGCGCTCGCACGAAGAAGGGCAGGATGGTGAGCTTGGGCTGGTCCGCCGCCCGGTCCGCGTTCAACGCATTGCGCAGTCTTTCAAGCTCTGTAAGGTCGAACTCCTCCACATAGGTGATATGCGGGATGTTGCGTGCAGCCTCGGCCATGCGGTCAGCAATGCGCCGGCGCAGGCCGATGATCTTCACCTCCTCGACCTCGTCTCGGAGCGCATAGCGCTCGTCTTCGCTGCCGCCACTATTGCCGCCAGCCAGATAGTCGTCGATGTCCTCGGGCGTCACGCGCCCGTTGCGGCCCGAACCGGGCACCTTGCCAAGGTCGAGCCCAAGTCGGGCAGCCATCCGCCGGGTGGCAGGAGCGGCAAGCGGGAAATCGCCTCTTTCCTGATCCGTGGTATCGGCAGCGGTGCGCAAACCGGCTGGTCTGGGCGCAGGCCGGGAAGGGGGTGCTGGTTTTTGAGTCGCATGCGGCCCGGGCTTGCCGGTCGGGTCCGCGATGGGTTGCGGCGCAGGCTCGGGCGCAGGAGCACCGGCCTGTGCATCGCCGGCAGGCAGGTCGTGCACATCATCTGTATCGCCGACAGTGCCTTGTGGTGTCTTGCCGGTTGTCGCTTCCGGCCCGTCCGCCGCGCCGCCTGCACCTGAGTCACTTCCGGGATCGGCATTGCCCGCGCCTTCGACTTCGAGTTCGACAATGACCGAGCCTACCGCCCGCATCTCACCCACTTCGCCGTGGATGGCGAGCACCTTGCCGTCTACCGGCGAGGTCATGTCGACGGTCGCCTTGTCGGTCATGACATCGCACAAGGGGTCGTCCTCGGCGATGACGTCACCGGGCTTCACATGCCAGACGACCATTTCTGCCTCGGCAACGCCTTCGCCGATGTCCGGCAGTCGGAAATTGAACCGTCCCATCAACGATACTCCACCGTGGCCTTGAGCGCTTCACTCAGCCGGACCGGGCCCGGAAAATAGTCCCATTCGAACGCATGGGGATATGGCATGTCATAGCCGCACACCCGCGCGATCGGCGCACGCAGCGAATCAAAGCAGCGCTCCTGCACCAGCGCGGACAATTCGCCGCCAAAACCGCCGAACCGTGATGCCTCGTGCAGGATGACACAGCGTCCGGTCTTGCGCACCGAGGCGGTGATCGCATCGATATCGAGCGGCACGATGGAGCGCAGATCGATCAGTTCGGCATCAATCCCCGAATCGGCAATACCGGCTTCGGCCACATGGACCATGGTGCCATAGGCGAGCACGGTTGCCTCTGTCCCCTCGCGCACCAGCGCGGCGCGGCCAAGCGGCACTGTGTAATGACCGAGCGGAACATCGGCGCCCGCGTGGCCCGATTTCGCCCAGGTCTTCAGCTCCTCCTCCGCCCGGCCGTAGAACGGTCCGTTGTAAAGCCGCTTCGGCTCAAGGAACACGACCGGGTCGTTGCTTTCAACAGACGCGATCAGCAGACCCTTGGCATCGTAGGGATTGGACGCGATCGCCACTTTCAACCCGGTCACATGGGCAAAGATCGCCTCGGGGCTCTGGCTGTGCGTCTGTCCGCCGAAGATGCCGCCGCCATATGGCGTGCGCACCGTAATTGGCGCCCAGAACTCCCCATTGGACCGATAGCGCAGCCGCGCGGCCTCGCTCACCAGCTGATCGTAGGCCGGAAGGATATAATCGGCGAACTGGATTTCAGGCACCGGCCGCAGCCCGTAAGCGCCCATGCCGATCGCCGCGCCGATGATGCCGCCTTCGGTCAGCGGCGCATCGAAACAGCGTTTCAGCCCGTATTTCTCCTGCAGCCCTTCGGTCACGCGGAACACGCCACCGAAATAGCCGACATCCTCGCCAAAGATCAGCACGTTCTCGTCGCGGTTCAGCATGACATCAAGCGCGGAATTGAGCGCCTGCACCATGTTCATGGGCATGGTTTCGCCCTGGGCCGTCGTGACCTGACCGTTTGCCGGTGTTGTCTGCGCCTCTGTCTGCGTATCTGTCTGCGCCATCGTCAGCCCTCCTTTTCCGCAGGATTGCCGGCGGAGTCGAGCCCGCGTCTGGCAAACAGTTCGCGCTGCTGTTCGCGCAGGCGCCAGTCCGGCGTCTCGAACACATCCTCGAACATTTCGGCAAGCGGCGGCTTGGACTGACCCAGCGTGCCGATCGCTTCCGATTGCTTCACTGCGTGCTTCACCTGTTCCTTCAACTCCTCGACCAGAACTGCGTGCCGCTCCTCGTCCCAGTCGCCGTTGGCGATGAGGTGATCCTTCAACCGCTCGACAGGATCGCCGAGCGGCCATTTGGATGCTTCGTCCCTTGGCCGGTATTTGGTCGGATCGTCCGAGGTGGAATGGCCTTCCGCGCGATAGGTGTAGAACTCGATCAGGGTCGGGCCATTGTTGGTGCGCGCGCGTTCCGCTGCCCACATCGTCGCGCCCCACACGGCGAGGAAATCATTGCCGTCCACTTTCAGCCCCGGCATGCCATAGGCGAGCGCCTTGGCCGCGAACGGCACCTGTTCCGCCTGCGCGAAACCGGCGAAGCTGGAGATAGCCCATTGGTTGTTCGTCACACACAGGATGGTTGGCGCGCGAAACACGCTGGCAAAGGTCATCGCCTCGTGGAAATCGCCCTCGGCCGTGGTGCCGTCCCCCACATAGCCTAGCGATATGTTGTGGCCACCCTTGTAAGCCGACGCCATTGCCCACCCGACGGCATGGGCAAACCGCACACCCAGATTGCCGGAAATGGAGTAGAAATCATAATCGCGCGCCGACATCAGGATCGGCAATTGCTTGCCCGCCAACGGATCTTCGGCATTAGAGAAAATCTGGTTGCACAAGGTGGTCAGCGGGTAATCGCGCGCATGCAGCCAGGCGAGCGCACGATAGGTGGGAAAGAACATGTCCCCCTTGTCGAGTGCCAGCGATTGCGCTGCCGAGATCGCCTCTTCACCGCTCGATTTCATGTAGAAGCTGGTCTTGCCCTGCCGATGAGCGCGAAACAACCGTTCATCGAAAACGCGGGTCAGCATCATTGCCCGCAAACCCTTGATCAGCGTATCGGCGCCAAGCATCGGGTTCCATGGCCCCACCGCCTTGCCCTCGTCATCGAGCACGCGGATCAGCTTGTACGGAAGATCGCGCATCTCCTTTTCCCGCTCGGCGCTGTCGGGGCGGCGCACGGCTCCTGCCTCGCCGCGATCGACATGGGCAAAGCTCACCTCCTCGCCGGGCCGGGCAGGCGGCTCGGGAACATAGAGTTCGAGCGGGGGAAGGTTCGATGAATTTGTGGCGGCTTGTGTCATGGCATCCTTGCAGTGCTGAAAAACCAGCATGACAATGTTTCGCGATTCAGAAATCTTCTTTCGTGCTTTTGGCGAAAAATCGCAAGATCCACCGGCACGTCAGCAGTGGGGCAAAGCGGGTCTGCACGCTGGAGCCGGCATCCGTTCAGCCCCTGCAACATGAGCCATTTGCGAAGGCGCTCACTGCAAGTGAATACGCATTCAGGTTGCCTTGCCGCCCCTTGATATGACACAGCGCAGCACAACCTTGGTCCGAACACCTGCCCGACGGGCTGTTTACGGGCTGGAAAATACTTATCTTTAATATCGAAATGATTGACGAAAGGCTGCTCAATGTCAGACGAACCGGTTGAAGATCCTGTCGTAATCGCAGGTTATGCGCGCACGCCGATGGGCGGTTTGCAAGGGGTGCTCGGCACAGTCAAGGCCACCGATCTTGGCGCAACGGCGGTGCGCGAAGCGGTGGCGCGCGCCGGTGTGGACAGTGATGATGTCGACGCCATCTACATGGGCTGTGTGCTTCCCGCAGGCTTGGGGCAGGCACCGGCACGACAGGCGGGCATGTACGCGGGCCTTGGCGAGCACGTCCCTGCCACCACGGTAAACAAGATGTGCGGATCGGGCATGCAGGCCGCGATCATGGCGCATGATGCGCTGGTCGCCGGCAGCGCCAGTGTCGTGGTGGCCGGCGGCATGGAAAGCATGACCAGCGCGCCTTACCTGCTGCTCAAGCATCGCGACGGCGCGCGCATCGGGCATGACAGCGTCAAGGATTCGATGTTCCTTGACGGGCTCGAGGATGCCTATGATAACGGCCGCCTGATGGGCTCCTTTGCCGAGGATGCGGCGCGCGAATACCAGTTCAGCCGCGAGGATCAGGACGAATATGCTGTCCTGTCGCTGACCCGGGCATTGCGTGCCTGCGAAGATGGTTCCTTTGAACGCGAGATCACGCCGGTTACAGTGCATGGCCGCAAGGGCGACACCGTGGTGGACAAAGACGAAGCGCCGTTCAAGGCCGATCCTGCCCGCATAGCCAAGCTCAAGCCGGCCTTTGCCAAGGAAGGCACCGTCACTGCGGCCAATGCCTCCTCGATTTCGGACGGCGCGGCTGCGCTGGTGATGACCCGGCTCAGCACCGCGCAGCATCTGGGCATGACTCCTGTTGCCAAGGTCGTCGGCCATGCCGTGCATGCGCATGCGCCGCAATGGTTCACCACTGCTCCGGTCTATGCCACCCGCAAGCTGATGGAGAAAATCGGCTGGAGCGTCGATGATGTCGACCTGTTCGAAGTCAACGAGGCCTTTGCTGTCGTGGCGCTGATCGCCGAGCGCGAACTGGGCATTCCGCGTGACAAGCTCAACGTCAACGGGGGTGCCTGTGCGCTGGGTCATCCGATTGGCGCATCGGGCGCAAGGATCGTGGCGACGCTGCTGGCGGCGCTTGAAAACCGCGGTCTGAAGCGCGGCGTCGCCAGCCTGTGCATCGGCGGCGGCGAGGCGACGGCGATGGCGGTCGAACTGCTCTGACCCATGCCCTCCGGCACACACCGATGACGCGGACGGCATGGCCATACTGACCGATCCGTTCGACGTCGTCGTGCTGGGCGCCGGTGCGGCAGGCTTGATGTGCGCTGCCTTTGCCGGGCAGCGTGGACGCCGGGTGCTGGTGCTCGATCACGCCGACCGGCCGGGCAGGAAGATCCTGATTTCGGGCGGCGGGCGCTGCAACTTTACCAACATCCATACCGCGCCAGACCGCTTCCTTTCAGCCAATCCGCACTTTCACAAATCCGCGCTCAGCCGCTATACCGCTGCAGATTTCCTGGCACTGGTCGAAAGCCACGGGATTGCCTGGCATGAAAAGACGCTTGGCCAGCTGTTCTGTGACGGGTCGGCACGCCAGATTGTCGACCTGCTGCTGGCCGAATGTGACCGCGGCAACGTGGTGCAACGCTATGACACATCTGTAACCGACGTCAGCCATGCCGACGGCCGATTTCGCGTCACGGCGGGCGAACGCAGCTGGTCCGCGCCCTGCCTTGTGATCGCCACCGGCGGTCCAGCGATCCCCAAGCTTGGCGCGAGCGGCTTTGCCTATGATCTGGCCCGCCGCTTCGGCTTGAAAGTGGTGGAGCCGCGCCCCGCGCTGGTGCCGCTGACGCTTGGCGGGACAGAGGCGCTGTTTCGCGAATTATCCGGAGTGTCGGCTCCGGTGATTGCCCGCAGCGGACCGGCAGCCTTTACCGAGGCGGCGCTGTTCACGCATCGCGGGCTGTCCGGGCCAGCCATCCTGCAGGTGTCATCCTACTGGCGCAAGGGAGAGCCGATCAGCGTTGATTTCCTGCCCGGTCGGGATGCAGGCTGGCTCCTTGCTGCAAAGCGCAACACACCGCGGGCTGCCTTGCGCGCCATGTTACGCGACGAATTGCCTGAGCGACTGGCGCAGGCCTTGTGCGACCGCCTTGGCGCTGAACTGATGCTTCCGCACGATATCGGCAACATGTCCGACGCCGCCCTGCGCAAGGCCGAGGAACGGCTGCGGCAGTGGCAGTTCTGCCCCACAGGCAGCGAAGGCTTTGCCAAGGCAGAGGTCACCGCCGGCGGGATCAGTACCGCTGAACTGTCTTCGCGCACCATGGAAGCACGCCGCATGCCGGGGCTTTACGCGATCGGCGAGGCAGTGGATGTAACAGGCTGGCTAGGGGGTTACAATTTCCAGTGGGCCTGGGCCAGCGCAATGGCCGCCGCATTGGCTCTATAGAAATCTTGCAGGATGCACGGCTGTCCCGCACCGGCTGATCACGCATAGCCTGGTGAGCGCTGGCTGGTCGGGACTGCACCGCGACGCCTGATTTAAGAGGCGCCCGCATTGCCATCCATGGCATGACTGCCCTTCGTTACCGGCGCGCCAGGGTACGCAGCATGTCTGCAAGCGCGTCATGCAGGCGCTTGCGGTTGAACTGCTGCTCGACGCGTTCGCGAGCGGCGTGGACCAGCCTGTTGCGCAGCGTTGCATCAGCGACCATGCGGCGGATCTGCGCGGCCAGTTGTTCCACATCCCGTTCGTCCGCAAGCAGACCAGTCACCTCATGTTCGACCAGTTCCGGTATGCCGCTGTGTCGGGTGGAAATTACAGGGATGCCGCTGGCCATCGCTTCCATCAAGGCTACCGGTACGCCTTCCATGTCACCATCGGCCGCAGTGACACTGGGCAATATGAACAGATCGGTTTTTTCAAGCATCGCGCGAACCGTGTCATGCGGCAGTGCGCCGGCAAAATTCACCCGGTCGGTAATTGCAAGCGTGGCAGCAAGCTGCTCCAGCCCGGATCTCAGCGGGCCGGTGCCGACGATATCCAGTGTTATCGCACTCATGCCAGGGTCGGAACGCGTCGCGGCAAAGGCGCGCAGCAGAAATTCGGTTCCCTTCTTTTCCACCAGCCGGCCGACGTGCAGGATCCTGCTGACCGGTCGATCGGGAGAGCGCGGCGTGAACGCCAGTTGCGACAGGTCCACGCCCATGCGTTGCACCGCGATCTTTTCAGCCGGTGCGCCAAGCTCGAGCAAGCGCCGGCGATAAAGATCGCTGACAGTCAGCAGCAGGTCGCAATTGGCCAGCAGATCATCGTAGATCCTTTCACCCTCGTCACGCAGGTTGCGGGACAGATCGGCGCCGTGAAAGATGGTGACAAAAGGTGGTCGCTGGCCCGCTCTCGTGAAGCGTTCGAACTGCGCACCAAACCAGCCGAAATTGCACACGATCACATCGTTGCGCGCGGCCCAGCGTCGTTCCGTTGCGGCGATCCAGGCCTGCCGCATGCGCCAGGGCAGCATGGGCCATATTTTTTGTGCCACGCGACCACGCGGCAGCGTCTGGTAAACCGCCACACCCGAGCCTGTCCCGGGAGCGACCGTATCGCCCAGCAAGGACACGGCGAAGCCGCGGCTCGCCATATCGGCAATCTGCGCATCGATGAAAGTTTCGCTGATCTCGGGATATTTGCCGACGCGAAAGCCTACGCGGACAGCCTGGTTCGTCTTCATCGGCTTTCCTTGCAGCCTGCCGGACGAGCAGATGGCTCCCCGCGAAACGCGTTCCTTAAGCCTCTTCGGCCTGTCTGGCCAGCGGCTCTGTCTGTGTGGCGGCAGCCTGCCTTGCAGAAGCAAGCTCCAGCGCGGCAGCAGCGGCGCTGTAGCGCGCCGCCTTGCCAAAGCGAAGCTGCTGTGCCGCCTCGCGGATGCGCCAGTACATGCCGCGAGCGATTGCCCTTGCCAATTGGCGCCCGGCGGGAGATCTGCGCGCCAGCTTTGCCACGTCAGCGACCACGGGCTCGTCGTTCAAGAGCTGATCGCAGCCGTATTTCGATGAAAACATCTTGCGCGCTACCTCGCGGGTCTGCGGACCGAGCGGTTCTGTGCTTTCGTTCAGAGCCTGCTCGAAATCGGCAATGGCCTGATCCCACAGGTTCTTGCGGGCCATGACCACGCCACGCTGGATGAGCGCCGCCCTGAGGTCGGCCGGCCCGTCGATCCGCCGCGATGGCAGATAGCAGGCAAGCGGCAATTCTTCATACAGGCGGTTGAAGATGTCAAAATCGTAGGATTGCCACACATCCTCACGATCCCCGGCATCGACCGGCTGTGCCTCGCTTCCACGTATCCCGTCGTGCTGGCGCTGGTAGAAAACGACGGTGTCCGACGCAACCGCGCGTCCGGCAAGCGCCAGCCGGATCAGCATGTCATAATCGACAGAGCGGTTCAGTTCAGTGTCGAACGGACCCACCTTGTCGTACAGCCCGCGGCGCACGATCATGCCTGGCTGGTGCACGAACATGTCTTCGAGTGTGGCGACAAGGAACCGCTCGGGCTCACAATGGGTCCAGTGGCCGGTCTCGTCCAGCACCCGTTCCCCGGACTGCGGATCGGCGTGGAACCTCAGATGACGGCCATAGGCGATGTCCGCCTCCGGATCGGCTGCGAACACTTGCATCAGATCCTGACGTGCGGTTGGCGCGATCACATCATCGTCATCGACGATCCAGACAAATTCCAGATCGGCCCTCTCCAGCGCGATGTTCAACGCAGCCGCCTTGCCGCTGTTCTCGATCTTCATCGGCGCGACACGGTGCTCGTAACGGGCGAGCACGGCCTGCGTGTCATCGGCAGAACCATCGTCGACCACGATCAGGCGATCGGCCGGCTGCATTTGTGTCAAAATCGAATCGAGACAATCGGGCAGCAGGGTCGCCCGGTTGTACGTCGGGACTATGATGGCAATGCCGCTGTCGTTCATGTTGCGCCTAACGTGTCGACTGCCATTTCCATCCTGCAGCCATTTCAATGTTGTAGCCCATCTCGATCCTGCAACAACGCACAATCGCCCTGCCTGATCGGAATACGCCTTGGCCCGGTTGCCTGAACGTGAGGTGACCGATGCATGCGCGTGAGGCACAGATCGGGTCAAGCGGTTCGGATGGTCGCTTGAACGTTCCGGAAAGTGACGGCCGTGCCGAGCAAACGGGCATTGCTGCAAGGCAAGGCGTCGCAGATGTCTTTACCACGACAGGAACGCACGGCATGGTCACAATCTGGAATCGATCGCAGGAGGAAACAGGCGTTGAGCGCAGCACAGGAAGAAACCATCTCTGTTCCCGCATCATATGGTCAGACAAGCAACACGCTTGCGCAATATGAGCAACAATACACGCGCAGCATCGGGTCTGTAGCGGGCACGGCGGATCGTTTCTGGATCGAGCAGGCGAGCAGGCTCGATTGGGAGCAGCGGCCGACCCGGGGCGACGAATCATCGTTCGACCCGGTTGAGATCCGCTGGTTTGCAGATGGCGTGCTCAACATCTGTCACAACGCGGTGGATAGGCATGTGGCGGCGGGCCGCGGCGATGATCGTGCCATTGTTTTCGAGCCGGACGATCCCGATGGCGCAGTGCGCCGGCTTACCTATCGTGAACTGCAGGCCGAAGTCGTGCGCTGCGCCAATACGCTGAAGGCGATGGGCGTGGGCAGGGGCGACCGGGTTACGATCTACCTTCCCATGATCGTCGAAGGCGCGATTGCCATGCTGGCCTGCGCACGCATCGGGGCAGTCCACTCTGTCATCTTTGCCGGCTTTTCCGCCGATGCCATCGCCGGCAGGATCGCCGATTGCGCCAGTGAATACGTGATCTGCGCCGACGAAGGCCGGCGTGGCGGCCGCATCGTGCCGCTGAAAGCCAACATCGATACAGCGCTCGCAAAACTGGCCGTAAAGGCGGTGCTGGTTGTCCGCAATACAGGCGCGCCGGTGCCGATGCAGGAAGGGCGCGACCATTGGTATGACGAAGCGTCGCGCGATGTCGCCGACACCTGCCCGTGCGAGCCGATGGGGGCCGAAGATCCGTTGTTCATTCTTTATACCTCCGGTTCCACCGGCAAGCCCAAGGGTGTGCTGCACACGACAGGTGGCTATGCCGTATGGGCAGAAACGACGTTTCGCGCCGTGTTCGATTACCGCCCCGGCGAGCTGTTCTGGTGCACCGCCGATATCGGCTGGGTCACCGGGCACAGCTATATCGTTTATGGCCCGCTGCTGGCCGGAGCCAGTGTGCTGATGTTCGAAGGCGTGCCCAATTTTCCTGATCACAGCCGCTTCTGGCAAGTCATCGCGCGTCATGGCGTCAACATCTTCTACACCGCGCCCACCGCCATTCGCGCGTTGATGCGGGAAGGGACAAGCTACGTCGAGGGGCACGACCTCTCGTCGCTCCGCCTGCTGGGCTCCGTGGGTGAACCGATCAACCCCGAAGCATGGCAATGGTATCACGAGCATGTCGGCGCCAGTCGCATTCCTGTCGTGGATACCTGGTGGCAGACGGAAACCGGCGGGATCATGATCACCACCCTGCCCGGCGCGCACGGGATGAAACCCGGCAGTGCTGGCAAGCCGTTCTTCGGCGTGGTGCCGCAACTGGTCGATAACGATGGCAAGGTTCTTGATGGTGTGGCCGAAGGGTTGCTGTGCATCACGCAAAGCTGGCCGGGGCAGGCGCGTACCATCTATGGCGATCACGACCGCTTCGTGCTCACCTATTTTGCGCATTTCAAGGGCAAGTATTTTACCGGCGACGGCTGCCGGCGCGATGCGGACGATTATTACAGGATTACCGGCCGGGTCGATGACGTCATCAACGTGTCGGGACACCGCATGGGCACAGCCGAAGTGGAAAGCGCGTTGGACAGCCACCACGATGTCGCCGAGGCCGCCGTCGTCGGCTTCCCGCACGACATCAAGGGACAGGGCATCTATTGTTTTGTCACGCTCAACGCCGGGATCGAACCGACAGAATCCCTTGTCGCCGAGCTGAAGCAGCAGGTGCGGGCACAGATTGGCCCCATCGCCACGCCTGACCACATCCAGTTCGCGCCCGCGCTGCCCAAGACGCGCTCGGGCAAGATCATGCGTCGTATCCTGCGCAAGATTGCGGAGCACGAGTTCGATGCACTGGGCGATACGTCCACGCTTGCCGATGCATCGCTCATCGACGGGCTGATCGCAGACCGCCGCAACGCAGGGTCGGCCGCTTGAGCATTTCCACGCGCTTCACCCGCATGTTCGGGGTGGAGCATCCGATCGCACAGGGCGGCATGCAATGGGTGGGCACAGCGGAGCTTGTCGCGCCGGTGGCACAGGCAGGCGCATTGGGCTTCATCACCGCACTGACCCAGCCCACGCCAGAGGCGCTGGTGCGCGAGATTGCCCGCTGCCGCGACATGACCGACAGACCGTTCGGTGTAAACCTCACCATCCTGCCATCTATCAACCCACCGCCCTACGCCGAATACCGCCAGGCAATCATTGAAAGCGGCATCAAAATTGTCGAAACGGCGGGCAACAAGCCGCAGGAGCATGTGGACGCGTTCAAGGCGCACGGGATCAAGGTGATCCACAAATGTACCGCGGTTCGTCACGCCTTGTCGGCCGAACGGATGGGCGTCGACGCGATCAGCATCGACGGCTTCGAATGCGCCGGCCATCCCGGAGAGGACGACATTCCCGGCCTGATCCTGATTCCCGCTGCCGCCGACCGGGTGAAGATCCCGATGATCGCCAGTGGCGGGTTTGGTGACGGGCGCGGGCTTGTCGCGGCGCTGGCGCTGGGCGCGGAAGGGATCAACATGGGCACGCGCTTTTGCGCCACCCGCGAAGCGCCGATCCACGATGGCATCAAGCAAGCGATCGTCGCCAATGACGAGCGCGCGACGCAACTGCTGTTCCGCAGCTATCGCAACACGTCGCGCGTGGCAAGGAACGCCATCTCGCAGGAAGCATTCCGGCTGGAAAGTGAAGGCAAGCCTTTCGAAGCCATCATTGATCTGGTCAGGGGCACGCGCGGGCGGGACGGGCTGGTCACTGGCGATCCCGACCATGGCATCTGGACCGCCGGCATGGTGCAGGGGCTGATCCACGACATTCCGACGGTGCGCGAACTGATCGACCGGATCATGGCAGAGGCGCAAGGCATCATCGCCAGCCGGCTGGCGATGATGACCAAACCTTAGGCCGGCTCGGCAATTTCCTCACCGGTGGCGCCGGCGCTGATGACTGTGGCCGCCACCAGATCGCCGACCACGTTCAATGTCGTGCGGCACATGTCGAGAAAGCGGTCGACCCCCAGGATCAGCCCGATGCCTTCGGGCGGCACGCCAACCCCGCCCAGGATCAGCGCAATGACCGGCAGTGACCCGCCCGGCACGCCTGCTGTGCCAATTCCGGCAAGGATGCAGATCAGCATGACGAACAGCTGGTCTGTAAAAGCCAGATCAACCCCGAAAAACTGCGCCAGAAACAGGACGGTCACCCCTTCGAACATGGCGGTGCCGTTCTGGTTCGCGGTCGCCCCGATGGTCAGCACGAACCGGGCAACCCGGCGCGGCAGCTTGAGCTGGTCGTCGGCGACGCGCAGCGCGGTGGGCAGCGTGGCGTTGGAACTGGCGGTGGAAAACGCCATGACGCTTGCCTCCCGCGTTTCGCGGAAAAACGCGAGCGGGCTTTTGCTTGCAAGGAACTTCAGGAGGAGGGGAAAGACGCCGAACATCTGGATGCCCAGCGCCAGCAGCACGACACCCACGAATGCAGCGAGCTTGACCAGCAGATCCCAGCCAAACTGCGCTGACAGGTTGAACATGAAACAGAAAATGGCGATCGGCGCCAGCTGAATCACGATCCCGATCAGGCGCATGGCCACTTCGAACACGCCTTCAATCGCATCCTTCAGCGATTTTGTCCGGGGTGTCTGCACCAGCAGCAGGCCGATGCCGAAAAACAGCGCGAAGAACATGACGGCAAGGATGTCGTTGCTCGACATGGCCGAGATGATGTTGGAGGGAACGATGTTCACCACCTGCGCAATGCCCGTGGTGCTGGTTGCGGATGCCTCGACAATGCTGGAAGCGCTTTCGCCGCCTTGGGCCAGCAGTTCCGCGGCCTCGGCGGGATCGACGCCGCGACCCGGTTGCAGGAGGTTGACCAGCCCGATCGACAGCAGCACCGCGATGCCCGACACCAGCACCGTGTAGACAAGCGTGCGGATGCCGATGCGCCGCAGCGCGCCAATTTCGCCCATTTCGGCGATGCCGACCACCAGTGCGGAAAACAGCAGCGGAATGACCAGCATGAACAGCAGGCGCAGGAAGATCTGGCCGACAGGCTGCGTCACATATTCGATGATCGCGTCGAGCCAGACGGCATCGGGCGCAAGGCTATAGGCTGCAAGCCCGCCGGCCAGACCGGTGATGAACCCGATCAGGATGCGCCATTGCAACCGCTTGTGCCTGTCCGTGGTATCCACATTGGCGGCGCTCTGTGCGGCAATGGCGGCGCTGTCGCCATTCATTCTTGTTCATCCCGGTGCAGCAATGCTGCCACGACTGTTCGACGGTAAATGGAAGCAAGGGTATCGAGATCGGCGATGGCAACGGCTTCATCGCGCTTGTGCATGGTGGCATTGCACAGGCCGAATTCGATGACCGGGCACAAAGCGTTCAAAAAGCGTGCATCGGATGTGCCGCCGCTGGTGGACAGCTCGGCCTCCTGCCCCGTCTCCTCGCGGATTGCAGCGGCGAGGAGTGAGGAGAAATGCCCAGGCCGCGTCAGGAAAGGTTCGCCCGAAATGACCGGTCTTGCCGTGCCGCCATGGCGCTGCGCGATCTGCATGACCCGGCTGCCCAGTTGCGCGCCGGTGTGGCGATCGTTGAAGCGGATGGAAATGCGCGCCTGTGCCATTGCGGGAATGACATTATGCGCCGGATTGCCGACATAAATATCGGTAATTTCAAGGTTGGATGGCTGAAACCAGTCGGTGCCATCATCGAGGACCAGTGCTTCCAGCTGCGCCAGCATCGCCACGAGACGAGGAACCGGATTATCGGCAAGCTGCGGATAGGCGACGTGTCCCTGCGTGCCGCACACCTCGAGAAAAATGTTCACCGACCCGCGCCTGCCGATCTTCATCGTATCACCCAGCCGGTGAACCGAAGTCGGCTCACCCACCAGGCACAGGTCCGGGCGAACGCCGCGTGCTGCCATGTGCTGCATCAAGGCCAGCGTGCCGTGCCGCGCCGGGCCTTCCTCGTCCCCGGTGATGATGAAGCTGATGGTGCCGGCATCCTGCGGCACTCTGGCCACAGCGGCGACCATGGCGGCGATCGCGCCTTTCATGTCCACCGCGCCGCGCCCGTAGAGCAGGTCGCCCCGGATTTCCGGCTCGAACGGATCCGAATGCCAGCCATCGCCCGCCGGCACCACGTCGAGATGGCCAGCAAAGGCGAAATGACGGCTGCCGGGCGGTCCGTCGCGGATCGCAAGCAGGTTTTCAACCGGCGCTTCGGCAGCGTTAGCGCCGATTGTGCTCAAGCCGATGGTGTCCGGACCAATGATGCTTGTGCCAGTGGTGCTGGTATCAGCGTTGGTCGTGGCAGCCGGTACCCCATCCAGCGTGCGGTGGACAGCAAAGCCGAGCGGCTCAAGCATGGCCTGCAGACAATCGAACACTTCGCCCCGTGCAGGTGTGATACTGCTGCACGCGATCAGACGCTGCGCAAGCAGGAGCGGAGTGGCGGTATCATCCATGCTGGCCGCGTTAGACGAGCGCGCAGCGTTAGACCAGCAGCGAGGCAGGGGAAAAGCGCCGCGGCGGTCCGGTCACGGCTGATCCGCATCCTCCTGCGCCAGCCATTGGTGCAGCGCACCGAGACAGGAGCGGGCCATGGCGGCACTGCGTTCGGGGCTCCATCCACTGTCCGGATCAGCCATGTCGTCATGGTCCTTGAACGGCATTTCCAAGGTCATCGACACCGCACCGTAGCGTTGCGCCACCTGATTGGTGGAAATGGCAAGGTTCGCCTTTCCCGCAGGGGTAATCGGGTAGCCGCGTGTTGCCTGGAAATCGGGCGTCAGCGCCAGCAGCAGCTTTGAATAAAGCTTGTATCCTGCCGTCTGCCGCGTGGTGGCGTTGGCAATCCCCTCGAACCCGGCAAGGAAGACCGCCGGGATCGCTTCATCCCCGTGCACGTCCATGGCAAAATCCACGCCGGTCGCGTCCATGGCGCTGCGAATCGCGAGCACTTCGGGCGATCGTTCTGCGCTGGGTTCGTGCCATTCGCGGTTGAGGTTGGTGCCGATCGCATTGGTGCGCAGATGTCCTCGCTGCGTTCCATCGGGGTTAAGATTGGGCACGATGTGAAAGCTTGCCTGACGCCGCAGCGATCGGGCAATCGGATCGGCCGGATCGGTCAGCATGTCGAGCGCGCCTTCCATCCACCATTCCGCCATGGATTCGCCCGGATGCTGGCGGGCATAAAGCCACACCTGCCTTGGCCCATCGCCGATGTCGAGACAGTCGATTGCCTGCCCATCGAGCGACAGGCCAAGCGTGCGGTGCGTCACGCCGTCATTCAGAGCGGCTTCAGCGATCAGATCATTGTGCCGTTCCATGGAAAATGGCGCGAAATAGGCAAACCAGGCCAGATCACCGGCAGGCGCGTGGCGAATGGTGAGCGTGCCGCCGTCTTCCTGCGCATCATAATCCGTATCGGCTCGCAGCCATTCGACGCGATCTTCCGAAACGCAGGCTTTGTAACCCTGCCACCCATCAGGATAGGCTGAACGGGCGAGGCCATTTATGTGCAGCGTCAGTTCGCGGCCCGCTGCTCCTGCGACACGGAAATAAAACCATTGAAGGAAATGGCTGTCCTTGTCCGGCCGGATCGTCAGCCATGCTTCTGACCCGGCAATCCTCGTCACCTGTATATTGCCGCTGTCGAAGGCGGCGTTGATCATGATGTCGTTCACTTGTGCCCCTGTATGCCCGATTGCCATGCGTTCGTCATTTCACCGTATAGGTTTCGCCCGACGTACCGGGAAAATCGACAAACAGCGCCTTTGCAAGGCGTTCAGCCGCCGCGCGCGTATCGCTGAATTGCGAGCCTGCCTTGACCATCTGTTCTGCCCGTCCTTCCCAGATCGACTGCCCTGTCGCGGTGTCGCGGATGACGACGGAAAGCTCTGTCGCGACCTGCTCGGCAGGCGGGCCGGAAAGATCGAGCCCGACACCGATGCCCACGCCTGAACGATAGCCACCGGTCGATCCACCGACCCCCACGCTTACCGGTCCGCGTTCACGACCCGGGCGAAATGCATCGCGCTGCACGCGGATCTCGGCGACCTGTCCGGCAGCGCCTGTTCCACCCGGCGTGTAACCCGCCTGCGCCAGTTCTGCTGCCACTGCTGCCCGCCAAGGCTCCAGCGCCAGCGAATCGGCGGCCATTCCCGGCGCGGCTGTCACCGCAATGGTGCCGCGGCCAAGCTGCGCCAATTGTGCAGGTGCATTGAACCGCGTGACCTCCACCGGCGCTGCTCCTGTTGCACAGGCGCCAAGCACAAGCGGAGCCAGCATGAGCAACGGCCTTGCCGGCAGGCTGATCTTGAAACGGTTCATCATGCCCATTCTCCCATGCCGCATTGGCCATCGGCTGCCAGTGGTCGGCGTATTCTTGTGCCGTATTCCTGTGCCATGATCGGCATATTGCGGTTTACCACCGGCATGCTGCAAATCAGCCTGCCGTAAACCGGCCACTGCATTTTTCATTACCGCCAAAAAAGCTTCCGAGGGGTTACCTTGGCGATCATCATTGGCTACCGGCCATTTATGGAGCAATTCGGCGAAGAGACAAAAGTTCCGGTGCTGGTGACCGGTGGTGCAGGCTATATCGGCAGCCACGCTGTGCTGGCACTGCAGGATCGGGGCTGGCCAGTGGCGGTAATCGACAGTCTTGTGACCGGGTTTCGCTGGGCAGTCCCCGATGGCGTTCCCTTCTACAAGGGCGACATTGCCGACACAGAATTGCTGGCGCGCATCTTTGCCGAACAGGGTACGCAGGCGATCCTGCATTTCGCCGGCTCGATCATCGTGCCGGAATCGGTGTCCGATCCACTAAAATATTATGAAAACAATACGGCCAAGAGCCGTGACCTCATTGCCGCGGCGGTAAGCGGCGGTGTGCGGCACATGATCTTTTCGTCTACCGCCACGGTATATGGAGAGCCCGGGCTGGAGCCACTTGCCGAAGATCGGCCGCTGCTGCCGGTAAACCCCTATGGCATGTCCAAGCTCATGACCGAGCGCATTCTTGCCGATTGCTCGCAAGCCTATGACCTCAACCATTGCGTGCTGCGCTATTTCAATGTCGCCGGCGCTGATCCTGACGCGCGCAGTGGCCAGTCGAGCGTCGGTGCCACGCATCTCATCAAGGTTGCGGTCGAGGCGGCGCTGGGCAAACGTGGTGCGGTTGGCGTGTTCGGTGACGATTACCCCACACCTGACGGCACCGGGGTGCGCGACTATATCCATGTGTCGGATCTTGCCGATGCCCATGTGCTCGCCCTTGAGGCACTGATCAGCGAGCCGGAGCGCAGCCTGACAATGAATGTCGGCTACGGCCGCGGCTTTTCGGTTCTGGAAGTGCTGGACGCGGTCGACAAGGTTGTCGGGCAGCCGGTGCCGCGGGTCATGGAGGCGCGGCGTGCCGGCGATGTGCCGTCGCTGGTGTCGGACAACAGCCGGATCATGGCCACCCTGCCATGGCAGCCTCGCCATGCCGATCTTGCCGGCATCATTGGCGATGCCTTGCAATGGGAAAAGCGGCTAACCGGCCTTCGCAATAGCACGGAAGGGTGAAGCGCGGGCCAGATCCCGTGCGTCAGGCCAGGTCCTGCGCGTGAGGCAGGCCCGGCGTGGCGGAAATGATGTGGCGCGGGCTTGTCGTACTTGACTCGCAAGGGTCGCCCATCTAACCGCCCGGCTTCGATGCTGGCGGGTCTGCCACTCGTGCTTCGATGCACGCCGATTGCCCGCGACCGACCTCGTGATGGAACTGCAAGATGAAGATTCGTAACAGCCTCAAGTCGCTGAAGAACCGCCACCGTGACAACCGCGTAATCCGCCGTCGCGGACGTGTTTATGTGATCAACAAAACCAATCGCCGGTTCAAGGCGCGCCAGGGCTGAAGCTGCAAAGCCGGCGTATTGCGTCGGCCTTCCGCAGACAGGATCGCACCGGCAGCGCGTGTTTCGATACGGCTGTCCCGTGGCATCATGGGCAGGTTTTTCTGAACTTCGTGCCGACTGATTGCTCGCAGCGCGGTGTCCATACGGTCCCATTGCCCGCGTGTTGCAACTACAGGCCAGGCGGATGATCTGCGCGACAGCAGGACACAAGCGGCACGCGTGAGGGTGGATCATTTCGGATCGCGGCATGTTGTGAAGCGTCGCACCGCCCGCCCACCCGGCCTTGCACCATGCAGGCAAACCAGCAGGAACGGTGACGATGAAGGCAACGATCTGGCACAATGCGGCTTGCGGAAAATCACGCGCTGCTCTGGCCATGCTGCAGGACATTCCTGAAATCAGGCTTCAAATTGTGGATTATCTTGCCAATCCGCCCACGGCGGAACAGCTGCGCAAGCTTTACCAAGATGCGGGCATCACTCCGCAACAGGGGCTTCGCTTGCGTGCAACCGATGCAGAGGAACGCGGCCTGCTGCACGCTGATGATGACACGGTGCTTGAGGCGATGGCGGCGCAACCTTCATTGATCGAACGGCCGTTGGTGGAGACGGAAAAGGGTGTGCGGCTCTGCCGGCCGGTCGAAAAACTGCAGGAAATCCTGTAACGGCATCAGACGGGGCGCACCACGGGAACGCGCGCTCACCTGCGCGACGGCGCTTGTCGAGGCAACTGGACGCTTGCCAAAACCGGCTCTATTTGTCACGCGGCAGGCCAACCATGGCCGAAATACGGGATCTCTTTTCATGACGGGCACACAACTGGCGCGCCAATCACTGGCGCGCAGGGCGAAGCGCAGCGTTGAGCAGGCGCTCGGACCCTGGGGCGTGTTCTTCAAAGGGTTTGTCCAGCATCCGGTGATGGTTGGCTCGATCATCCCTTCATCACGGTTCACGATCAATCGCATGCTGTCGCGGGTGGATTGGCAAAGGTGCGATCTGTTTGTCGAATATGGTCCAGGCGTCGGCACGTTCTGTCAGCCGGTGCTCGACCGGATGAAGCGGGACGCCCGGCTGATCGTGATCGACACCAATCCGCTTTATATCGATTATCTCAACCGCACCGTCACGGACGGTCGCTTTACCGCGGTGCTGGGCTCTGCTGCGGATGTACAGGAAATCATCGCTGCGCGCGGGCACGAAGGGGCGGATTATATCCTGTCCGGGCTGCCGTTTTCCACTCTGCCCGACGGAGTGGGCCCGGCTATCGTCGATGCAACGCATGAAGTGCTTCGCGCCGGCGGCGCTTTCCTAGTCTACCAGTTTTCAGCCAGGGCACGCAGCTTCATGGCAAGGCGCTTTTCCCGCATCGAATCCGATTTCGAACCGCTGAATGTTCTCCCCTGCCGGTTGTTCTGGGGCTGGAAGGATCAAGCGGACGCAAGCCAGCACAGCTTGCATGATGGTGCGCACGCTTCTGGCCGGATCGGCATGCATGCCAGGGCTGGCGCGCCAGCCTGATTATGTGGACTTCAGCGCCTTGGTCGGGTTTTGCCGGCTACGACAGGCGTCTTCAACCGGGCCAGCTTCAACCGGGCCGCTGCGCCAGTTGAAACCAGATCGACGTCAGCACGGCAACGAGGATCAGCGAATAGGCCGCCGCCACCACTGACCCGATCAACCCCACGACCAGCGCCGCTGTATCGGCGCCGGCGATCGGCAGCACCAGCAAGCCGGGCACGATGCTGGCCACCATGTAGATGACAAGCGCGGCCAGCGACAGCATCATGAGGAAGAACAGCAGCCGCCCTGCCTGTCCGCGGGTCAGCGTCCAGGCATGTTGCAGTGCGTCGAACGGATTGCGCAGGTTTGCTGCGATGATGACAGGCGCAAGCAGCGACAGCCGGACAAGCATGTAAAGGGCAGCGGCAAACGCGATGCCGGTGCCGATCGCCACGATCCCTGCATTGCCGGTGAAGCCAAATGGCAGCAGCACCAGCAGCATCAACAATCCCACGCCGGCGACCACCACAAGCTGCGCTGCAATGTAGGTTGGCAGCGCGGCTGTGCCCCGCCGCACTGCTTCTGCCACCGTGGGTCGCGCCGGGTCGGCAAGGAGCGCCACCACGGCAAGCAGGCCCAGTGCCTGAACGATCAACGAGCCGAGCAGCAGCGGCCACCACGCAAGATACGTGTCGCCGATCGCCTCTGCCAGCGCCTCACCTTCCAGCCCCGCCGGAACAGCGGGAAGCGCAAAGGTAACGATCAACTGCGGCAACAGGAAGAACACGCCGGCAAGCACCAGCAGCATTTCCCGGTTGGCAGCGATCATGCTGCTTGCTCTGTTCCACGCAGGACCGGCAACAAAGCGGGCGCGCGCAGGTTCATTTCGTTCAGGAGGAATCGCCATGGCTCTTGCTTGGCACGTGATTTGCCGCCACGCAAATGCCATGGAGCAAGGCGTCGAACATTGCGGCATCGAATGGCGGGAAGAAGGAGAGGTCCCCTATCGCGAAGCGCTGGCTTGCATGGAGCAGCGCAACGCCGCCATCCGGCACGGCGCGGCATCGGAGCTTGTCTGGCTGCTGGAACACCCGCCTGTATATACCGCCGGCACGAGTGCGCGCGATGCCGACCTCCTCGATCCCAGGTTCGACGTGGTGAAGGCAGGGCGCGGCGGGCAGTTCACTTATCATGGGCCCGGGCAGCGGATCGGTTATGTGCTGCTGGATCTGGCGCGCAGCAATCGCGACGTGCGCGGGTTTGTACACGCGCTCGAGGGGTGGGTCATTGCCACCTTGAGCGATCTGGGCGTGACCAGCCGACGCGCCGAAGGGCGGATCGGAATCTGGACCGACGATATCGACGGGCGCGAAGCGAAGATCGGCGCCATTGGCGTGCGGGTCCGGGGCTGGGTCACCATGCATGGATTTTCAGTGAACCTTGCGCCCGATCTTGCGCATTTTTCCGGGATCGTGCCGTGCGGAATTACCGATTTCGGCGTCACGAGCATGGCACGCCTTGGCCATGAAGTAACACCGGTGCAATGGGACGCAGCGCTGCTGGGCCGGCTGCCTGATTTCCTGGCGGCGCTGAACCGTCGCTCCGAGCCGGCCTGCTGAATACACCTTTAATGAAGGATAGATCTGCACCATGCTGCCCGTAAAGATTCAAATGATGCTGGCGGCCATGCTTGCGCTGTCCGCCTGCCAGCAAGACAGCGATACCGTGCCGACCGAAGGCCGAGCAGCCGAAGGCGCTGTGCTGCCCGGCACGATCGACGATGCCATGATCCCGCTCGATCAGCTGCGCTCGCAAGGCGAACTGGCCGAGCCCGACCCGGACGAAGGCGCGCAGGGGCGGCAAGCAAGCGGCCTCGCGCGCGGCGGTGCTTCCGGTGATGACCCCCGCGCCGGGTCTGTCGAAGCGGTTCAGGATACAGCCACTGGCGGTGCGCCTGCCGACAGCCGCCAAGGCAACGCGCCGGCAGGCTGATCCTTGCCTGCGCCGCTCCTGCCGAACGCTCTGCTCGGATATGACCATCACCGCCTCCCGGCTGCCTGCCATGCGCTTTGCCGCGCTGCTGATCGGCAATGTCGCATTGGCGCTGGGGCCCTGGCTGGTGCGGCTGGCTGATACAGGACCGGTGGCGGCTGGCTTCTGGCGACTGATTCTGGCAGTTCCGCTGCTGGCATTGCTGGCCCGGCGTGAAACAGGCTCCGCGTTGCGGGTTGGCCGACCGCTGTTCCTGCTGATTGTCGGCGCAGGCGTGTTTTTTGCCTTTGACCTTGCAAGCTGGCACGTTGGCATTGAACAGACGCGGCTGGGCAATGCCGCCCTGTTTGGCAATTCGGGTGGCATTATCCTGATGGCGTGGAGCCTTGCTGCCGCGCGCCGGCTGCCGCGCATGATGGAACTTGCCGCTGTCGGTGCCGCGCTGGGCGGGGCAGCGCTGTTGATGGGCAGCTCGCTCGAGATCAGCCGCGAAAGTCTGGTGGGCGACCTGTTCTGCCTGCTCGCGGGGGCCTTTTATGCCGTATACATCCTGATGCTGCGTCCGGCGCGCGACCGGCTCGGACAGTGGAACGTGCTGCTGTGGTCAACCATCGCAGGGGCGCCGGTCCTGCTGGGTATGGCGGTGCTGCTTGGCGAGGACATCATGCCACAGGACTGGACACCGCTGCTGGCGCTGATGCTGGGCAGCCAGGTGGTGGGTCAGGGGCTGCTTATCTATTCGCTGGCATGGTTTCGCCCGCTGGTGATCGGGCTGGCGCTGCTGACGCAACCGGCAATTGCTGCGCTTGCCGGCTGGCTGGCGTTCGGCGAATTGGTGTCGCTTACCGATATGATCGGGATGGTGCTGATGGCAGCCGCGCTGGTCCTGGCAAGGCTGCAATCGTCGCGCTGAAGGCCGGCTTTCCCGAGATCATGCTCCTTAACCTGGAATCATGAATGAGAGCGCGCACTGTGTTACCCGTTCGTCAGGGCCTGGCAAAAGCCAAGGTAGCGGGCGCGCACTTCGACCAGATCGGGTCCGGTCAGGCTGTCCTTGGTCTGCGCCATCAAGGCATGCCCCTCTGACAGCAGGACCTCCACGCGATCGCGGCTGTTCAGCGCTCTGGCGGCGTTTTCCAGCGCATCATACATGGTAAGCGCTGCCTTGCGGCTGGTCGCGACAGCGGAACGGCTGGCGCCGAAGCCTGCTGCGACATAGCCTGCAAAATCCATCATCAGAGGGATGACCCGAGGAACCGCTTCGTCACGTGCGAGCCCGCCGCCTTCCTGGCGCAGCACCCGCCCGCCCAATTGCGCTGTTGCGGCGCCGATCCAGTGCAGTGCGGTCATCGCGGTAAAAGGATCGTTGATCCCGGGGGACAGGGCTCGCAAGGCGATCTCCACCAGTTCGTCAAGGAGGAAGCGCAGATCCTGGGTCGGCGTTCTGAGGCCGGAAAGCGCAAAGCAGTTGCGGACATCATCAGCGCTTTGAGTGTCCAGCGGCGGACCGCACACATGCACCAGCGGCATGGGGGGGTGCAGGAAGTCGCCCGCTTCGGTAGCAAGGATGATCACCACGTCCTCGCGGCAGGCAATGTCCTGCAAGCCTTCATAGTCGATGATCTCCACGTAACCTGCAACCTCTGCTGCGACCGGCGCACCTTGCCGGGCATCCGCGATCTGTTCCGCGCCGGAACCGGACTTGGGAAAGCGGTCTGCAATCTGTCGCAACAGTCGCTGGCCGATCTGTTCCAGCACCGTGTTGATCCGGATCGACGCTGGAATGTGGTTGAGAAAATAGACCAGCACCGCGATCGATACGAGCATCAGCCCGGTGGCAACGACAAGCGACAATTGCGGAACAAAACCGGGCAGCGCAGTGGCAACCGCACCCGCTGTCGTTGCGGGTGCCTCGTCCTCTGCCCGGACGGTGCGCAGCACCATGATGGCATAGACAAAGGTGCCGATGAACGTCGCCAGAGCCAGCTGGTTGCCCCTGTTTTCCATGAAATTGGTGAGCAGGCGTGGGCCATACGTGCCGCTTGCATAAGCGACAGCGGCAATGGTGATTGAAAACACCGTAGCGGCGACGCCGATGGTGGTTGCCGCAATCACCTGCAGCATGGTGCTCGCTCCATCCGGGCGGGCGGGCACCAGATAATCGCGGCTGGAAATAAGCTCGGCTGCAAAGGCGCGGTCGAGATGTATGGTGACCAGCGCCATGACAAAGGCGATGATCGCAAACAGTGCCGGGTAGAACCAGTAGCTTGCATTGATCTGCGCAAACGCGGACAGCAGCCGCGCCCTCATCGGCAAGCTCCGCCGGCAGCGTGCAAGACAGAACGCCGGCCCCGGTTCAGCCGGCGATGTGGCAAGGGGCAGCAGCGGCGCTGCGTAACGCCCAGCAGTGCCTCTCCAGGATGACATTCCTGCATGACGCAGCGCGTCCGGCTGCTAGGCCCGGCCAAGATCGCCCATGCCGATCGTGCCGGACGCCATCTCCATCATGCGATCAAGGCTTTGCTTCGCTTTCAACCGCAGCCCTTCCTCGATCTCGATGCGCGGCTGCAAGTCACGCAAGGCCACATAAAGCTTTTCCATGGTGTTGAGCGCCATGTAGGGGCAGATGTTGCAGTTGCAGTTGCCATCTGCGCCCGGCGCGCCGATGAAGGTCTTGGCGGGCAGCGACAGCTCCATCTGGTGAATGATGTGCGGCTCTGTCGCCACGATCAGCGTGTCGCCAGGCATGGTGCGCGCATATTGCAATATGCCGCTGGTCGAGCCGACGTAATCGGCATGTTCGATGATGTGCGGCGGACATTCAGGATGGGCGGCGATCGGCGCATCGGGATGCTTTTGCTGCAGCTTGAGCAGCTCTGTTTCCGAAAACGCTTCGTGCACGATGCAAACGCCCGGCCATAGCAGCATGTCTCGGTCAAATTTGCGGTTCAGATAACCGCCAAGGTGCCGGTCAGGGCCGAAGATGATTTTCTGGTCGCGCGGGATCTGCGCGAGGATGGTTTCCGCACTCGAACTCGTCACGATGACGTCGGACAGCGCCTTCACCTCGGTCGAGCAATTGATGTAGGTCAGCGCGATGTGATCGGGATGGGCGGCACGAAAGGCGCGGAACTTGTCGGGCGGGCAGCTGTCTTCAAGGCTGCAACCTGCATCCATGTCGGGCAGCACCACGATCTTGTCCGGGCTGAGGATCTTGGCGGTATCAGCCATGAATTTCACCCCGCAAAAGGCGATGACATCGGCATCGGTCGCGGCGGCCTTCCTGGACAGCTCCAGGCTGTCGCCGACAAAATCGGCAAGATCCTGTATTTCCGGCTTCTGGTAATAATGCGCAAGGATCACGGCATTGCGTTCCTTGCGCAACCGGTCGATCTCTTCGCGCAAGTCCATGCCGGTAAGGTTCTGGTGCGTTGGTGCGGTCATGTTCTGGCTCTTCTCGTGGTCTGGCAGCACGCGCCCAGGCGGACATCGTGACACTTCGCTATATATCTAGGCACAGCGGGCTGCGAATTACAGTGATATCGGCGCGGCGCTGCCTTGGGAATGTGCATGCTGTGCGGTTGCGCGGGCAAACCGGTCCATTGTTCAGGCAGTCAGCACCCAATCGAGACCATCCTGCCTGACCCGGCCCTTGCGCTCCATGTCGATCAGATGTGCCAGCACCGACTGGCCGGCCGCACCGATCAGCCGCGAATCCAGCCCTGCATACATGGTGGCAACCAGCGAGGGGATGGTCTGCGGCGCTTCGCCCAGCCGCTTCGCGATCTGACGCTCGCGCTGGCGTCGATGCCCGATCATGCCGCGGACCAGCTGCCGGGTATTTTCCACCGCCGGACCATGTGCAGGATAATAGATGCGGTCCTCACGCGCATGGAGAATTTCCATACTGGCCATGTAGTCCGCCATATCCCCGTCGGGCGGTGAGACCACCGTGGTTGACCAGCCCATCACATGGTCGCCGGTAAACAGGGCTCCTGTTTCAGGAAGCGCATAACACAGATGGTTCGATGTGTGGCCCGGCGTCGCCAGCGCTGTCAGCGTCCAGCCCTCGCCGGTAACCTGCTCGCCGTCGCCAAGCACGCGATCTGGCGCATAATCGGGATCGAAGGGTGCATCGCTGCGCGGGCCGATGGACGGGATGGCGAGCGGGGCGCAACCGATTACCGGAGCGCCGGTCAACCGCCGCAGCGGTGCCGCCGCCGGGGAATGATCACGATGGGTGTGGGTGCAGCAGATTGCCGCCACCGTCCGGCCGTTGATGGCAGCGACCAGCGCGTCGAGATGTGCAGCATCGTCAGGTCCGGGGTCGATGATCGCCACGTCGGTGCCTGCACCCACGATGTAGGTCTGCGTGCCTTCGAAAGTGAACGCGGAAGGATTGCCGGCCAGAACACGCGCAACCAGCGGCTCCAGAGCCTGTGCCATGCCGACGGTCGTTGCGGGGTTTGTGTCTGATGCCATGGGATTTATATGGTGATTAGCCTGCCTCGTGTCGAGTTATGCCGGATTATTGTGTCGCAAGCGCTGACCGCGCGCCTTTGCGGGCAAGGTTTAGAAAAGAAGGCACGCAGCCGGTCGAGAGGCTGTGCGCTTCCAGCTGCTTGTCAGCCGGATGCGGCGGAAACAGTGGCGCAGGCGGTGCAGGCAGGATCGGGCGCAATGCGGATCGTGCGCAGCGATGGCGCCAGCCCATCCATCAGGTGCAGCCGGCCCCATTGCGGATCGCCGAGCGCGGCCACTCCATCGAGCAGGATGCGCATGGCCTGCATGGCGCCGAAACAGCCGATCATGCCTGCAAAGGCCCCCAGCACGCCCTGTTCTGCGCAGGTGTCGCAATCATCGTTGTCGAACGCATCGCCGACGTAGCAGCGGTAGCAGGGCTGATCCGGCAGATGACCGGCAAAATTGGCAACCTGGCCCTGAAACCTGCCGATCGCCGCGCTTGCCAGAGGCACGCCCAGCGCTACGCAGCTGTCCGACACGGCGAGCCGGGTCGCAAAATTGTCGCAGCCATCCAGCACGACATCCGCGCCTGACAGGATCGCCTCGGCATTGTCGCGCGTCAGCCGCTCTTCTACTGCGCGCACCGTGATGCAGGGATCAAAGCGGCCGATCCAGGAAGCAGCGAGCCGCGCCTTGCTCTTGCCCAGATCGGCGGGGGCAAAGATCGTCTGGCGGTGGAGATTGGCGGCATCGACGCTATCGCTGTCCACGATCACGATGTGGCCGATGCCGGCGCCGGCCAGATATTGCAAGGCAGGCGAGCCAATTCCGCCTGCGCCGATGACCACGATACGGGACTGGCCAAGCCTTGCCTGACCCGCCCCGCCAAGCTCGGGCAGGATGATATGGCGTGCGAACCGCTCCAGCCTGTCGCTGTCGCTGTCGCTATCCCTGTCTCTGGCCCTGTCTATCCTGTTGCTTTCGGGCCTGTCACAATAGCCCGGCGCGTTCATGTTGCGATTGGTCATGAATTGCCTCTGCGCCAGTTGCACGCTTGTGCGCAAGAGCTGCCGCCTTGCCTCGCCTGAAGCAGCCCTGCCAAAAGCGGCCCTGCCAAAAGAGACCCTGCCAAAAAGCGACCCTGACTGAAGCAGCCATCTCAGGAGCGCTCATTTGCCTGACACTTCGGCCTGCCCGACATTTCGGCTTGCCTGCAGCTCCTGCCCGCTTGATCCGGCTCGCTTGACGATGCAGGACGCGAGCGCTATGCGCTGCGCTTTCCTGTGCAGGGGCTTGCCTGTTGCGCATGGATTTCGCGCCCCTGCGTTCTGGCACGCATGCCAGAAGCAGCAGGCAAGGAAGAGTTTCATCAAGGACGGCCGTCTGCTGCCCACAAGGCTGCCTGGCCATACAAAGGATCGACATGGCCAATACGCCGCAAGCGCGCAAGCGCATCCGCCGCAACGAACGACGCGCAGAAGTGAATGGCAACCGGATGAGCCGCATTCGCACCTTTATCAAGAAGGTGGAGACCGCGATCGATTCGGGTGACGGTGAAGCAGCGCGTTCGGCTTTGTCGGCAGCGCAGCCCGAGCTTGCCCGTGGCGTTGCCCGCGGCGCCATTCACAAGAATACCGCGTCGCGCAAGCTGTCGCGTCTTTCGCGGCGCGTTGCGTCGATCTGATCATGCGCTAGGCATGCGTATCTGATTCGTCCCTTCCCTGTCGCTGGCAGGCAAAGGCGGGCAAGGGCAGGCAAAAGGCCGCCGGAGCGATCCGGCGGCCTTTTTGCTGCCCGCGCGAGAAGGTCTGTGCGTCACCATTTGCTGGTGCATCCGGCGATTGGCCAAAACCAGCACAATCAATGATTCTGTGCTTTGCATGAATCCAAAAATGTTTCGAAACCAGTATCTTATTGCTGCCAGCGGGGGCAGTGCCGGCCCGCTTGAGTCAAGCCGCATTATTTCAGTTTTTTTACAGGCCGGCCCTTGCCGCACCCGGCGCGATGACTTTACAAAACTGCTCATCGGCGGCGAGCCAGATGGTGAATTGAGGCTCCGGTGCTTCGCATGTGGCCAAGACATCACGAGCGAGGGTGTCGGAAGCAAGGATTCCGGAAGCGAGATGCCGGAAGCAAGGTGCAGAAGCATGGGTCGGCCGTTCTGTTCGGCCGTTCTGTTCGGCAGGTGTGGTCGGCAGCTTTGCGCCCCACCGCACTGCTCGTGTGGATGTCGACCGGCAAAGCGGATGAATGCGTGGGGTTAAGGCGGCGGCCTGATGATGCGCAGATGATTGATCAAGGCGTGCGGCAGTTGCGGCGCGTGTGATGCTGCACGTAGGTGTGGGGGCAGGGGTGGATTGGCATGAATATTGCAAGGTCGGACGTGCTGCGCGAGAGATTATCAGGGCACCCTCCGATCGATGCCATCAAGGCTGATCGGCGAGAGCTACATGATTGCGTGGACCGCCAGTCCGTGAGGGGCATGCCCGATCTGGAGGCAGCAACTGGAGCGCAGGCGCGATCGGTGGACCATGAGGAACAAGTGCGCAGTGCAGCCGGAGGCTTTGCAAACGACGCAAGGCCAGCCAGCGGGACAGCTGCACGCTTGCATACATTGAATAAGCCAGAATTTTCTGGCTCCGGTTTTTTGAACGAGGAAACAAGCAGCGTGGCCGACGACACCGACAGGACGACAGGTCGTGCAGACATGGCAGACCGGCACGCGGTTCACGCGAGGCCGGCGAAATCCGGATCCACCGGCGCCTCCAAAGAACGCGTTGCCCTTGGCGGAGGCGAAACGGATGCGGATCTGCAGGCGGACTGGGCAGACATTTGCACCGGCCTGCGCAAGGATCTGGGACAGCAGGTTTACAGCCAGTGGATCAAGCCGGTCAGGCTGGGCGCGCTGTGCCCCGATACCGGCACGCTCGATCTGTATCTGCCGACCGAATTTTCCGCCAATTGGGTCATGGACCGCTTCGCTGACCGTCTGTCACTGGCCTGGAAGATCGCCAGCAGCGATGTTCGCAATGTGCGGATCGGGGTCGACCCGCGCCGCCACAAACTGCCGGAGATGAAGATTGGCACGCCCACCGCCGCTGCGGTTCAGGCGCCGCGTCGCGTGCAAACGGGTCTGGACAGAACGCATGCGCATGCCGGTCCTGCCGACGGGTTGGAGGAGATCGCATCAGCGGGGCTCGATGCCATGCTGACGTTCGCCAGCTTTGTCACAGGTGAAGGCAATGTCCTGGCCTGCAATGCAGCGCAACGCATGGCGTCTGTCGAGCCGCCGCAGTTTTCGCCCCTTTACCTCAAGGCCGCGACAGGACAGGGCAAGACCCATCTGCTGCATGCGCTCGGCCATCAGTTCGCCGCGACCAGATCGGGCGCGCGCATCTTCTACTGTTCGGCCGAGCGTTTCATGGTCGAGTTCGTGCAGGCTTTGCGGCAGAACCGCATGATGGAGTTCAAATCGCGGTTGCGCGGCTTCGACATGCTGCTGGTCGACGATATCCAGTTCATCATCGGCAAAGCGAGTGCACAGGAGGAACTGCTTTACACCATCGATGCACTGCTGGCCGAAGGCAAGCGCCTCGCCTTTGCCGCTGACCGGGCGCCGCAGGCGCTCGATGGGGTTGAGCCGCGGCTGCTCTCGCGGCTGTCGATGGGGCTTGTCGCGGATATCCAGCCTGCCGACATGGGCCTGCGCCGCAAGATACTGGAACATCGCCTGGCGCGGTTTACTGCCAGCGATGTGCCCGAAGACGTGATTGCATTCCTAGCCCGCACCATCAGCCGCAATGTGCGCGAACTGGTCGGCGGGCTCAACAAGCTCATTGCCTATGCTCAATTGACAGGCCAGCCGGTCAGCCTGCAACTGGCCGAGGAACAGCTTACCGACATCCTGTCGGCGAACCGCCGGCGCATTACGATCGACGAGATCCAGCGCACGGTCTGCCAGTTCTACCGGCTCGACCGATCGGAAATGGCCAGCAAGCGGCGGGCTCGCGCCGTCGTACGCCCGCGGCAGGTGGCCATGTATCTCGCCAAGGTGCTGACGCCGCGATCCTACCCGGAAATCGGGCGCAAATTCGGTGGGCGGGACCATTCCACGGTCATTCACGCGGTTCGGCTGATCGAGGATCTGCGCACGCGCGATGCCGACATGGACGGCGATGTGCGCTCGCTGCTGCGCCAGCTGGAAAGCTGACCGGTACAGCGTGCCTCTGGCCGTTGTGGATTTGCCGGTGCGGTGCTGACTGCCTATATGGCAACGCATGCCTGAATTGCCCGAAGTCGAAACGACCGTGCGCGGTCTGGCAGCCTGTCTGGAAGGCGAGACGATCACGCGTGCAGAGGTGCGCCGGCCGGATCTGCGCCGGCCGTTCCCTGCCGGTCTGGTGCAGGCACTTACCGGAGCCAGGGTAACCCATCTGTCGCGCCGCGCGAAATACGGCCTCATCCATTTTCGCGGATTGGTGATGGTCTTTCACCTTGGCATGTCGGGGCGCTGGCGGATCGATCCGCCAGAACTAGACCGACACGATCATCTGGTGCTGGAAACAGGCAATGGCCGGCTGCTGGCGCTCAACGATGCACGCCGGTTTGGCTCCGTTGACCTTGTAGAAGCGGACTGCCTGGCGCAATTTGCTCCTTTTGCAGGGTTGGGTCCCGAGCCGCTTGGCGAGGAACTGACGCCGCAGAAACTGGCGGCGCAGCTTGCCGGGCGCAAATCGGCAATAAAAACCATGCTGCTCGATCAGCGGATCGTCGCCGGGCTTGGCAATATCTATGTTGCAGAAGCGCTGCATCGCGCCCGTATCCGTCCGGACAAGGCGGCGGGCGCGGTGTCGAAGCCGGCCTTGCAGCGGCTGGTCCCGGCGATCCGGGATGTGTTGAACGAATCAATTGCGGCCGGCGGATCTTCGATGCGCGACTTCGTTCAACCCGATGGCGCACTCGGCTATTTTGCCAGTGAATGGCAGGTCTATGGCCGTGAGGGCCAGCCCTGTCGCTGCGGCGGCGTGGTAAAGCGCATGGTGCAGGGTGGACGCAGCACGTTCTGGTGCCCGACCTGTCAACGATAATGCCACTGCGTCGGATGGTGCGACCTATTTGCTTTGCCTGTGCAGCGATCCATTCTAAACGGCCTAGCCATGGATGATCCACTCTCTACCGACCGCGTTCCCGATCCTGCAGAGCGCACCGACGCACCGGCCGATCGGACGCTGACAGTTTCGCCGCTCGCTCCAGGGCAATTGGATACCGGCAGTCGCATCGACGCCGACACCAACACCGACACCGACACCGACACGGTATCCTTCGGTTACCAGAACGTCGCGCCGGCGGAAAAAACCGCGCGGGTCGGCGCGGTGTTTACCAATGTGGCGCGCAGATATGACATCATGAACGATGCCATGTCAGGCGGCATGCACCGCTTGTGGAAGGATCGCTTCGTGCGCCGGGTCAAGCCGCGCGGCGGTGAGGAGATCCTAGACATGGCGGGCGGGACCGGCGACATCGCCTTTCGCATGGCGGAGCGCGGTGCACGCGTGACTGTCGCCGACATCAACCAGGACATGCTCGACGTGGGGCTGGACCGGGCAGTAAAGCGCGGCATCGATACGCTGGTCTGGTCCTGCCAGAACGCTGAAAGCCTGAGCTTTGCCGATCAATCGTTCGACGCCTACACGATCGCCTTCGGCATCCGCAATGTGACGCATATCGACCAGGCGCTGGCAGAGGCGTATCGGGTGCTGCGCCATGGCGGCCGGTTCTGGTGCCTTGAATTCTCGACCACGCAATGGGCCGGTTTCCGGGAGGTTTACGACGCCTATTCCCATCATCTGGTGCCGCGCATCGGCAAGCAGATCGCAGGGGACGCAGACAGCTACCGCTATCTGGTGGAATCGATCCGCCGGTTTCCGACCATGCCGGCGTTTCAACAGATGATCGAAGCAGCCGGTTTCACGCAAACCCGGGTCGAGCCGATCATGGGCGGGCTTGTCGCCATGCATTCGGGCTGGAAAACCTGATCCGCCAATGACCCGTCCCGCCACTCACATCCTGCGGCTGCTGCGCTGGGGCCGGACGCTTGCCCGGCACGGAGCGCTGCGCATCGTCGAAGACAATCCGGCAACACCGCCACAGGTGCGCCGTCTGTGCCGGATTGCCCGGTTCGGCACCCGGCAGCCGCGTGTTCCCGACTACGCCGGGGCGTTTCAGGATATCGGCCCCGCGGCAATCAAGCTTGGCCAGACGCTCGCCACCCGCCCCGATCTGGTCGGCGAGGATGCGGCCCGCAATCTGCTCAGCCTGCAGGATTCGCTGGCGCCCGTTGCATTCGAGCGTATCTGCCATGTCATCGAGAGCAGCTTCGAACGGCCGATCGGCGCGCTGTTTGCCAGCATCGACGAAATCCCTATCGGCGCTGCCTCAATTGCGCAGGTGCACAAGGCGGTGACGCTGCAGGGCCGCACTGTTGCTGTAAAGGTGCAGCGGCCGGATGTGCGCGCGCAGTTTGCCCGCGACATCGAAACCTTTGAATGGGCCGCAGCACATCTGGAAGCATTCGGAGGAGAGGCGGCACGCCTGCGCCCCCGGCTGATCATCGCCAATTTCAAACGCTGGACCACACGCGAGCTCGACCTGCGTAGGGAAGCGGCGTCCGCTTCTGAACTGGCGCAGGGCGTGGCCGCTATACCCGGCTTTCGCGTGCCCGACATCGACTGGGACCGCACCAACGGCCGGGTCCTGACGATGGAATGGATCGACGGCATTAAGATTGCCGATCGCGAGCGTCTGCTGGCTGCCGGAAACGATCTTGACGATATCGCCAACCGGCTGGTGCTGGCCTTCCTGCGTCAGGCGATCAGTGCCGGCTTCTTTCATGCAGACATGCACCAGGGCAATCTGTTCGTGGAGGCGGATGGCACGATCGTCGCGATCGATTTCGGCATCATGGGCCGCATCGACCGGCGCGCCAGAAGCTGGCTCGCCGAAATCCTGTACGGTCTTACCACGGGCAATTACCGCAGGGTCGCTGAAATTCATTTCGAAGCGCAATATGTGCCGGCGCATCATTCGGTGGAGGAATTCGCGACTGCATTGCGGGCCGTCGGCGAACCGATGCGCGGCAAGCCGGTCAGCGAACTTTCCGTCGGACAGATGCTCGACGGTCTGTTTGCGATCACACGCGAATTCGACATGCAGACGCAGCCGCACCTCCTGCTGCTGCAAAAGACGATGGTGATGGTCGAAGGCATCGCAACATCCCTGCATCCCGGCATCAACCTGTGGGACACCGCCGCGCCGTTCGTGCGCGAGTGGATCAGGGACGAACTTGGCCCCGAAGCGGCGCTTGCCGATCGCATCCGGACAGATCTGCGCACCTTGCTCGGCCTGCCCGACCTGGTCCGCCGGGTCGAGGAACGCTTTCCGCCAGCAGGCGGCGCGCCGCAGGCCCCGCCGCTGCCGCACGTGCCATTGGTATGGGAACGCCGTGATCGCGGCGAGGCGGGCAGCTGGGCCCGGTATCTGCTTGCCGCGGCGCTGGGCGGGGCAGCCGTTTACGCAATGGTGGCGGCAAGCATCGTGACATGAGCGAGCAGGACGTGGATCAGAAGGGTACAAGCCAGAACGCCGCCGGGCTGAACATCCTGCTGATCGTGGGTGGCGGTATTGCGGCTTACAAGGCATGCGAGCTGATCCGCATCATCCGCAAGGAAGGCGGCAAGGTGACGTGTGTGCTGACGCAAGGTGGCGCGCATTTCGTGACCGCCATGACGCTTGCCGCATTGAGCGAGCAGCCTGTACACACCAGCTTGTGGGACCTTCAGAACGAAGTGGAGATGGGACACATCCAGCTTTCGCGGCAGGCCGATCTGGTCGTGGTGTGTCCGGCCACCGCTGACCTGCTGGCCAGCATGGCTGCAGGGCTTGCAGGAGATCTTGCGACCACGCTCCTTCTGGCGACGGACAAGCCGGTGCTTGCCGTGCCAGCGATGAACGTGCGCATGTGGCAGCACCCGGCCACATGCCGCAATGTCGCGCAGCTGCGCGCTGATGGCGTTGCCGTCATGGAACCTGCCGAAGGAGCGATGGCTTGCGGAGAATACGGCGCTGGCCGTCTGCCCGATCCGCATTCGATATGGGCAGCGATCCGCGACCTTGCCCGCACAGGCAGCGATGGTGCGCCCGGTGCAGCCGACCACTGGCTCGATGGCCGGCTCGATCACTGGCCCGATCACCGGCCCGATCACCGGCTTGCCGGGCGGCATGTTCTTGTAACCGCCGGGCCAACGCATGAACCCATCGATCCGGTCCGCTATATCGCCAATCGGTCCAGCGGCAAGCAGGGCTACGCGATTGCAGCTGCCGCAGCTGCCGCAGGTGCGCGCGTTACGCTGATATCAGGGCCGGTTACACTTCCAACCCCCGTTGCAGTGAAGCGGGTTGACGTGGAAACCGCCGCGGAGATGACGGCCGCAGTTCAAAGCGCCTTGCCTGCCGATGTGGCGATCCTGGTGGCCGCAGTTGCCGATTGGCGTGTGGCCGAACGGCAGGATCGCAAGATCAAGAAGGACAAATCTGCGGCTGTTGCGCCGCTTCAGCTGGTGGAAAATGCCGACATTCTGGCGAATCTGGCAAAATCGGATCGGCGACCCCGCCTGCTGATCGGTTTTGCAGCAGAAACCGAGGATGTCGACCGTAACGCAGCGGCAAAGCGCTTGCGCAAGGACGTCGACTGGATCGTTGCCAATGATGTTTCGGGCGATGTCATGGGTGGGGACGATAACGCCATCACCCTTGTCACCGCATCGGGAGCCGAACACTGGCATGCCATGCCCAAGCACGCTGTTGCCGCAGCACTGATCGACAGGATTGCCGATGACCTTGCCTGACACCATCCCCATTCCGGTCTTACGCTTGCCCGGCAGTGCCGACTTGCCGCTACCCGCCTATTCGACGCAAGGGGCCTCAGGCATGGATGTGGTTTCGGCACAGGAGCATATCCTGCCTGCCGGGGACCGCGCGGCAATCGCCACCGGCATCGCCTTTGCCATTCCGGAGGGCTACGAGGTGCAGATCCGCCCGCGTTCCGGGCTGGCGCTGAAGCATGGCATCACCGTTCTCAACGCTCCGGGCACGATCGACTGCGATTATCGTGGCGAGTTGAAAATCATCCTCGTCAACCTGGGGCAGGAGCCTTACAAGATTCGAAGGGGCGACCGCATCGCGCAGGCCGTTCTGGCACCTGTCAGGCGTGCAGCCTGGCTGCCAGTGACACATCTTGATGAAACTGCACGGGGGGAGGCGGGCTTCGGCTCCACCGGCTTTGGCGCCGCGGACGTGGAACCGATCCGCTGACGATCAGTGCCTGATATTCCAGAAGACGGGTTGTTCAAGGAGGCGGGCGCGTGCCCACCTCCCCATTATCGGCCTGTCCAGCTGTTTGCCGCAGGTCATCTGGAGATGCGGCGCACCTTTTTTTCACGGTCTTCAGGCGCAATGGAAATGCGCAGCGTTTCCCCGGAATTGCCTGGGAAATCGGTGAACATTGCGTCGACCAGATTGGGTACCAGATATTGGAGCCGATCCGACTGTGACACAGCTTCGGCCTTGCCTTCGAACAGACGCTGCCCATCCACCCTGCGGTCGATCTTGAGATCGATACCACTGGTATAGACGGTGTAGCTGGTTACCTGCTGGCCGGAGCTGAAAAACGGATCGTACCAGCCATATCCCCACGGCCGTCCGCCATAATAGGATCGGCCAAAGCCGTACCCGTACCAGGGGTTGTAGAAGGGATCGCGGGCAAACCCGGTCGTGCGGATCCGTTCGCGTCCGTCGGTCACGCCATAATCGAACCGCACGATCAGATCGGCAGTTTCGGGCGATGATGCTTCGGTGTAGCCAAGCTTGCTCATTTCGGCTTCAACGACATCGGCGTATTGCGAGAACTCAAGCCCGCCGGCCAAAGCCGGATCATCCGCGACAACGGCAAAGCTGTTGCCCTGCGGCGCCGGCAACTGTGTGGTGAAGCGCGAAACATCGGCTTTGAAAGGCGTGGCACAGCCGGCAACCGCGCCCAGCAGGAGCGGGGCGCTGATCCATCGTACCGCGCGCTTGGCGAGGATTGTCATTGACTGATCTCCATATTGGTCAAGCGACCGACATGTGAACCGGAACGCTGTAACGCAAATTATGCACAGTTTGTAGCAGCTTGCCAATGAACTGGTCTTGAATGCCCCTGCAGGTGACGGAGGTCGTCCGACAGCGTATCTGCGGCGATCGGCTTGCGTCTGCTGTGGAACAGCGTTGGCACAGATGCGAAGCGTGATGCTGACCTACCGCATCAGACCGAGCGCATCATACGCGGCCGCCAGCGTCGGTTCGGCGGCCTGCCTTGCGGCCGACGCGCCCTGTTCCAGTACGGCATCGATGCTGTCGTCGCGGCGCAGCGCTTCATATCGGGTGCGGATGGGGGCAAGCTGCGCGACAAGCGCTTCGGCGAGCGCAGGCTTGAACGTGCCGAAACCCTGTCCTGCAAAGCGCGCGCACACCGCATCGCGGCTTAGCCCGGTGATGCTGGCGTAGATACCGACAAGGTTCTGCGCTTCTGCCCGACCTGCAAGCCCTGCGTAATCTCCCGGCAGTGGTTCCGCGTCCGTGCGCGCCTTGCGGATCTTCTGTGCAATGGTGTCATTGTCGTCAGTCAGATTGATGCGGCTCATGTCCGAAGGATCGGACTTCGACATCTTGGCCGACCCGTCGCGCAGGGACATGATGCGCGCCGATTGTTCCGGGATGAACGGTTCGGGAATGGTGAACACGTCCCGCCCCATGTCCGTGTTGAACTTTTCCGCAATGTCGCGCGTCAATTCCAGATGCTGCTTCTGGTCTTCTCCGACGGGCACATGGGTAGGCTGGTAGAGGAGGATGTCGGCCGCCTGCAGCACGGGATAGACGAACAGGCCGACACTGGCGCCTTCACGGTTCTTGCCCGCCTTGTCCTTGAACTGCGTCATGCGGTTGAGCCAGCCGATGCGGGCCGTGCCGTTCAACAGCCAGGCAAGCTCGGCATGGGCGGGCACGCGCGCCTGGTTGAACAGCACGCTTTTTTCAGGATCGATACCCGCTGCGATCAGCGCTGCGGCCATGTCGCGCACATTCGCCATGCGTTGTTCGCGCTGTTCATGGACGGTGATCGCATGCATGTCGGCCAGGAAGAAGAAACACGCGCCGCCATCGCGCGCGACATCATCTTGCATCGCTACCCAGTTGACGATCGCCCCCAGATAATTGCCCAGATGAAGATTGCCGGTAGGCTGAATTCCGGAAAGCACGCGCATCATGTCGGTCCTGTGTCTTTTGCATCGGGGTTGGCGGGAGGGAGAACGGGCAGGGCAGGCTCGGTGAGCGACGGGTCCCTGGCCGCTTCTGCGCCGCGAACAGCTGCACCGGCGTTGCGCCGGCGTCTGGTCAGCTGTGACAGCAGCGATGCGTCGATCGCTCCTGTGACCCATGCCCCCATCAGGAACACCGCGCCGCCGCCCAGGACCAGCACGCCAAGTGACCAGACGCGGTCGAGCGCGCCGCCGCTGTAATTTTCCGCCATCAGCGGCACGACCAGCCACAGCGCCACGGCCATGACCCCGACCGCCGCTGTCTGACGCCCGATCCGGCCCACAAGGTGCAGATCAGCCCGGTACCACCCGCGCCGGTGCAACACGACGTACAAAGTCGTGACGTTAAGCCACGCGGTAAATGCCGTCGCCCCGGCAAGGCCGACGATCCCGAACACCGGCACCACGGCAAAGTTGATCGCGATATTGATAATCAGCGCGCCTGCGGCAATCCATACCGGGGTACGGGTATCCTCCCTGCTGAAGAAGGCAGGCTGAAACACCTTGACCAGCACATAGGCCGGCAAGCCTGCCACCAGTGCCATGACGATGCGCCCCATCGTGTCGCCATTGGCCTGCGTCATCTGTCCGCCGACAAAGAAAGCGGTTGCGAATGCCGGGGCGCAAATCGCCAGCGCCACGGCGGCGGGCAGGGTGAGCAACATGGCGATTTCCACCGCATTGGTCTGCAAGCGCTGCGCACCAGCCCGGTCGTCTGTCTGAATATGACGGGCGAGCATAGGCAGGATGGCGGTCCCCAGAGCTATACCGACAATGCCCAGCGGCATCTGATTGAGCCGGTCGGCCAGCTTCAGTAATGTCAGCGAGCCTTGCGGCAGTGAGGTCGCAAAGAACGTATCGACAAACTGGCTGATCTGGTAAATGCCCGCACCGAATGTTGCCGGCAGGATCAGTTTGGCCAACCGCCTGACCTCGGGAGTAAGCTTTGGCAGCCGCAGCGTCAGCACCACACCTACCCTGCGGGTGGCCCATGCCATGTAGGCAAGCTGGGCCGCACCCGCCACTGCCACCGCGACCGCAAGCGTCGTTGCAACAACGACATTGTCCCCGCTGTCGCCGCGCAGGTAATATCCCACGCCGATCCCGCTGATAAGAACGATGTTGAGCAACACCGGGACAAAAGCGCCGGGCGCAAAGCGTGACCGCGCGTTGAGCACGCCTGACAGCATTGCCACCACGCTGACCAGCGCCAGGTAGGGAAAGGTGATTTGCGCCAGCGTCACCGACAGTTCGAACTTGCCGGGGATTTCTTTGAACTCGCTCGCCAGAAGCCACACAATGCCGGGCATGGCCAGCATGGCGAGCGCGGAGAACCCCAGCAACACCCAGACAAACACCGCCAGCACATCATTGGCGAATTTCTGCGCAGCCAGTCCGCCTGCGCCATCAGGGCCATCGGCGGAATGCAGGGCGCGCGTATACATGGGCACGAACGCGACCGAGAATGCCCCTTCGGCAAACAGCCGGCGAAACGTGTTGGGCAGGATGAACGCCAGCTGGAATGCATCGGCGGCCAATCCCGCACCAAGCACGCGCGCCAGAAGAATGTCGCGCGCAAAGCCGAACACGCGACTGACTGCGGTCAACCCGCCGATCGTGCCGACGTTGCGAACAAGGCTCATCTGCCCGTTGCCTGGTGCAGCGCGAGCCGTTCAGCCTGCGTCAGGCGCTGCCGACAGGCGGCATGTCACCACCTGTACCCTGCTGTTCGCGACGCTGGTTGAGCTGCTGCACGTAAAGCCCCTGAAAATCGATCGGATCGAGCAGGAGCGGAGCAAATCCGAGGTCGCGCACCGCGTCGGAAACGATCCTGCGGACAAACGGAAACAGGATACGAGGCGCTTCTGCGTAGAGAAATGCATGCGCCTGATCGTCAGGTACATTGCGCATGCCAATCAGCGCGCAATAGACCAGATCGACGATATAGCTGGTGCCTTCTTCCGCCTTGGCGGTCACGGTCACCTTCAGGGCGACTTCGTGCACCTCGCCCTCGATCGCTTGCGCATTGATGTTGAGCTGCACGTCAAGCTGCGGCTGCGAGGGCCATTGGTAACTGCGCGGCGCGTTGGGATTTTCGACCGACAGATCCTTGATGTACTGGGAAATCATGCCAATCGCCGGCTGCGTATCGGCGCCATTGCCGTTGCCGTGACCACCTGCGGTATCGATGGAACCATTGCCTTGCTCGGCCATGCCTGTTCACTTCCTGTAGCTGTTTGGTGCAAGAACGCGTCCGGCGCATCTGCCCCTGGCGCAACACATCGGCGCAGCGCGTAGCACCAGCCGCTGCGCGCTTCAACCATAGGCACACGCAGGCGTGCAGCTGCACAGGCACTGCAACAGGCGACATCAGCTACCGCAAGGATGGCTGGCTGATGTGAAAAAGGCGTCTCCATCGCGCGGTACTGTTGTCGAATTGCAAACGCTGCTTATGTAGTGCAGGTTGGATATGTCGAGTCCGCCTGGTGGCTGACGTGACCCTTTTTGCAAAGGTTTCGTACCTGATTATCGTGCCTTGACCCTTGTGCACTGCTATCGATGTGCACTGCTATGGATGGATTTTGTGGTTCAGATCATCATACTTGCGCTGATTGCTGCGTTTCTTGGCTACAAGCTTTATTCGGTGCTTGGTCGCCGGGCGGAGCATGAGGAAGAAACGCTGGGCAGGCTGCCCCCGCCATCGCAGTCGCGCGACGCGAGTGCCCTGCCAGCGCGGGATCGTGCCCAGCCGACCGGAGAGCAGACGGCCCCGTCAGCCATGGAGCGGGCGATGAGCGCGGTCGCGCCGGGTGCGCGGCGGGCAGTGCAGGAAATCGCTGCTGCCGATCGGACCTTTGAACCTGCCCGCTTCATCGAAGGCGCACGTTCCGCTTATGGCATGATCCTGGAGGCGTTCTGGCAAGGCGACAAGGAAACTCTGCAGGAATTGTGCGATGACGGTGTTTACGAAAGTTTCGCCGCAGCCATCGATGCGCGCGTCGAAGCAGGCGAGGTGGTGAGCAATCGCCTCATCCGGATCGAACAGGCAGAGATTACTGCTGCGGACTTTTCCGCTCCGATGGCGCATCTCACCGTGCGTTTTCTTGCCGACATTGCTGCCATGACACACGATCGTGACGGCGCCATGATCGCCGGGTCGCTTGATGATGCGGTTGAAAGCGACGATGTCTGGACCTTCAGCCGCAGAGTGGATGCAGCAGCGCCGAACTGGCTGCTGGAAAGCACCGACGCTGCCTGACCTGCTCACCGGCTGGCTCCGACCCGTTCCGCAAGGTGCCGGATCAGCGCGCCAAGTCAGACGCTAAGTCAGACATCGGGTCGAACACGGGAGTGGGCTGCCTTGCGCCGCGACGGAACGAGTGACGGGGAACCAGGCTTTCGCAGATCAAGCGCTTTTGGGGCAGGCCGGCAACACAGGCCGGCAGGTTCATTGCCGAACACGGGTCCGGGCGCTCGCAAGCTGTCGCCGGAAGAGCAGCGATCATGGGCGCAACTTGCGGCAACGGTAACCCCGCTCGACGGCGGCAAGCGGGCAAATGGCGCACCCGTGAACAAGCTATCCGGCAAGGATGCTACGCAATCCGCGCAACTCCTCGGGCCCAGCGGTGGTGCTGCCCCTGCTGCAGCAAGGACGCCAACAACCCTGCACCTGGACATTGCACAGGCGAAGCCCAAGGTTTCGCCTGCCATGCCGCATCCGATGCGGCAGGCTGCGCAAATACGCGATGGCGGCTCTCTTGATGCCTCATGGGATAGGAAAATGGCGCGTGCCAGTGTCGCGCCTGATTTCACCCTCGATCTGCACGGGCACACGCTTGACGCCGCCTATGCGCGTCTCAACGCGGGTTTGCAGCAGGCGGTGGCGCAAGGCGCGCGCCTGCTGCTGATCGTGGCTGGCAAACCGCGCCCGGTTCATGCCGCAGACCGGTCCGAGCGGCGTGGGGCAATTCGCGCCAAGCTGATGGACTGGATCGCCGCCGGACCTCATGCAGGCAGTGTAGCAGCAATTCGCCCGGCCCATCCGCGGCATGGTGGGCAGGGCGCATTGTACGTCGTGCTGAAACGGCGGCGAGGATGAGAAACCCGCCGCCGCCCTGCCGCGGGTGTTACTCCGCTGCGATCTGCGCAGCTTCCTGCGCCGCTTGCGCGATCTGTTCGGCAGGCTCGGTGCGGATGATATAGTCGAAGGCGGACAGCGCTGCTTTCGACCCCTCGCCCATGGCGATCACGATCTGCTTGTATGGCACGGTCGTTACGTCGCCGGCGGCAAACACCCCGGGCAAATTGGTTCCGCCGCGCGCATCGACGATAATTTCGCCATGCGGGGTCAGTTCGACGCCTGAACCTTTCAGCCATTCGGTGTTCGGCACCAGCCCGATCTGCACAAAGACGCCATCAAGAGCAATCGTGTGTTCCGCGTCGGTGTTCCGGTCCTTGTAAGCGAGGCCGTTCATCCTGGTGCCGTCGCCGGTCACTTCGGTGGTTTGCGCAGACGTGATGATCTCGACATTGGGGAAGCTTTTCAGCTTGTCGACCAGCACCGCATCGGCGCGAAGCTGACTGTCGAACTCGATCAAAGTCACATGACCGACGATATTGGCAAGATCGATTGCCGCCTCGACACCCGAATTACCGCCGCCGATCACGCCGACGCGCTTGCCCCTGTAGAGCGGACCGTCGCAGTTCGGGCAGTAGGCAACACCCTTGTTCTTGTACTCATCCTCGCCCGGCACGCCAAGCTGGCGCCAGCGTGCGCCGGTCGTCAGGATGAGCGAGCGCGCTTTGAGCGAGGCGCCGTTATCGAACACGATTTCGTGGATACCGCCCGGACCTGTTGCGGGAATCAGCTGCGTCGCCTTTTGCAGGTCCATCACGTCGATGTCGTATTCCGCGACATGGTTGGCCAGTGCAGCGGCAAGCTTCGGTCCCTCGGTATAGGTGACGGAGATGAGGTTCTCGATTCCCATCGTGTCCATTACCTGGCCGCCCAGCCGCTCGGCGGCGATGCCGGTGCTGAACCCCTTGCGCGCGGTATAAATTGCCGCTGCCGCGCCGGCGGGACCCCCGCCAACCACCAGCACTTCGAACACATCCTTGGCAGCGAGCTTCTCTGCGGCACGGGCAGCCGCGCCGGTGTCGACCTTGGCGAGGATTTCCTTCACGTCCATCCGGCCGTTGGCAAACACTTCGCCATTGAGGAACACCGCCGGCACCGCCATGACATCGCGGCGCTCCACCTCGTCCTGGTAGGCGCCACCCTCGATCAGCGTTGCCTTTACCCGTGGGTTGAAGATTGCCATCAGCGTCAGCGCCTGCACCACGTCGGGGCAATTGTGGCATGACAGCGAAAAATACATCTCGAAGTCGAAGTCGCCACCAAGCTGGCGGATCTGCTCGATGATTTCGTCATCGACCTTGGGCGGGTGTCCGCCTGCCCACAGCAGGGCCAGCACCAGCGAGGTGAACTCATGACCCAGCGGCAGTCCGGCAAAAGTCACGGCGGCGGCATGATCGTCGGCGCGGCGGATGTCGAAGCTTGGCTTGCGTGCATTGGTGCCGGTTTCCAGCACACTGACCTTGTCGGACAGAGCCGCAATTTCGTGCAGCAGTGCGCGGGTGTCGGTCGATTTGGCATCGTCGCCCAAACTGGCGACCAGCTCGATGGGGGTTTTCAGATTGCCGAGGTAAGTCTGCAATTGCTGGGTCAGATTGGCGTCGAGCATGTTCGGTTTCCTTGATTTTCAGGTAAGATAGCGCGGCTTTCACTGTTATCGGCGATGTTGCAGGTGCGGGCACAGAACGGCCCGGGACGGCAAACCACCCCGGGCCGCGCGCTGTTTCGTCAGGACCCTGCTATCAAGGCCCCGTGATCAGAGCCGTCATCGGGCTCCAATCAGGTTCGGCAGGATCAGATCTTGCCGACCAGGTCGAGCGAAGGAGCCAGGGTGTCGCTGCCCTCTTCCCACTTGGCGGGGCAGACCTCACCGGGATGAGCGCGGACGTATTGCGCGGCCTTGATCTTGCGCACCAGTTCCTTGGCATTGCGGCCAACGCCTTCGCTGGTGATTTCCATGATCTGAATGACGCCATCGGGATCGACGACAAACGTTGCCCGGTCGGCGAGACCCATCGTTTCACGCAGCACGCCGAAATTGTTCGACAGCGTGTGAAGCTGGTCGCCCAGCATGGGAAACTTGATCTTGGAAATCTTGTCCGACGTGTCGTGCCATGCCTTGTGGCTGAAATGCGTGTCGGTCGAGACGGAATAGACCTCGACGTCCATCTTCTTCAGCGTGTCGTACTGTTCAGCCAGATCTTCCAGTTCAGTCGGGCAGACGAAGGTGAAATCTGCCGGATAGAAGAAGAACACGGACCAGTGGCCCTTCACGTCCGTGTCGGATACGTCAAAAAATTCCTTGCCTGCCTGATAGGCCGTGGCGGTGAACGGCTTTAGCTGGCTTCCGATAATTCCCATGGTGCATCTCCTGCTGGTTGCTGTGTTGGTGTTGCCAGCTTCAGATAAGAGGACCAATGCCAAACCCCAAGCGGCAAAAACCGATGTGAGTGATAGAATAACTCAATCACGCCCATTTGATCGAGAGAAGCGAACACTCGAAGCGCTTTGCCAGGCGGGCAGTTGAGCGCAACGGTTCAGGCGCCGCATTGCGCCCGATGCAGCATGAAATGATCGGCCAGCACGAGAGCCATCATTGCCTCGACTACCGGCGCGCCGCGGATGCCGACACATGGATCGTGCCGCCCCTTGGTGCGGATCCGCGCCGCTTCGCCTGCGCGGTTGACCGTGGGGACCGGCACCAGGATGGAGGAAGTCGGCTTGAATGCCACGCGCACCCGCACCGGCTGACCGGTCGAGATGCCGCCGGCAATCCCGCCGGCGTGATTGGCAGTGAATTCCACCCCATCCGCGCCCGGCTGCATGGGGTCGGCATTGTCTTCGCCGCGCAGGGCAGCCGCGGCAAAGCCATCCCCGATCTCCACGCCTTTTACCGCATTGATCCCCATCATGGCGGCGGCAAGATCGGCATCGAGCTTGCCATAGACCGGTGCACCCCACCCGGCGGGCACATGGCGCGCCTCGCACTCGACGATTGCGCCCAGCGATGATCCCGCCTTGCGCGCACTGTCGACCAGCGTCTCCCACCGCGCGGCGGCCACGGGATCGGGACAGAAGAACGGGTTCAGCGCGATTTGCGCAGCGTCGAAGCGGGCAGGATCGATCGCATCGCCGCCGATCTCGGCGACCCAGGCGCGGATCTGCACATCGCCGACAATCTTGCGCGCCACCGCGCCTGCCGCCACTCTCGCCGCCGTTTCGCGCGCCGAACTGCGCCCGCCGCCGCGATAGTCGCGAAACCCGTATTTGGCGTCATAGGCGTAATCGGCATGGCCGGGGCGATAGCTGTCCGCGACTTCGGAGTAATCCTTGGAGCGCTGGTCGGTGTTCTCGATCATCAGCGAAATCGGCGTGCCGGTGGTCTGCCCCTCGAACACGCCCGACAGGATGCGCACCTGGTCCGGCTCATTGCGCTGCGTCGTGAAACGGCTGGTGCCGGGCCGGCGCCGATCAAGTAAGGGCTGGATGTCCGCCTCTGTCAACGGCAACCGCGGCGGGCACCCGTCCACCACCGCGCCCAACGCCGGCCCATGGCTTTCGCCCCAGGTGGTGAACCGCAGCACGCGGCCGAAAATGTTGACGCTCATGGCAAGGTTCCTTTGCCGCCACGCTTTGGTGAGTTGCGGCGCGAAAGTCCATGCTGCGGGGCTATTTCGCGTGGGAAACGAGCCGTTACACTTGCCTCTGTAGGACGGCCTTTGCAAACAGGATCCGGCGGCCTTGGACAAACGTGAATAAAGATGGCGGATCGCGAGCAAATCCAAGGCGCGCGTTGACGGCCGAACATGGGTGGAAAACTGACATTCTTGTGAGCCTTTGTCCTACAGTGATCGAAAACACTGCGGAGCACCCGCAGATCAGCCAAAGACAAGATTGCCGAGCAAGCGACCGGGAGTCAGAGTAGCCAAACCTGCTATCACCAACCCGACATAAAGCCCGGCCATTGCGCTACGATGCGCTTCAATGCGTCCACTTCGGGCGAACCACACGCCAAGAGGCACATTGGTCAACGTCCAGATTGTGAAGATGTGGATGAAGCTGTACCCGGTGCCGGCAATGCCCGCGCCGGGCGAATGAATGAAGGCCGACGCGATTGCGGTCACCAGCATCAGCCCAATCCAAGCGCGCCCAAGCCACCGATGCAAATTATTGCCCTTTCGCCGCCACAGTACCACCGGCCCAACAAGCAAGGCTGGTACAGCGGTGGTGAGGTGGATAATTATAGGTAGACTGAAGCCGCGTACCTCGCTTGCCATCGCGTCCGTTGAACCAAAGCCGCCAAAGAAAATTGAAAGCACCGTCATGATGACTGTGATCAGAATCGTAATTGCAGCCGTGACCGCCAGGCTTGAAGGTCGTGCGGGTTTATTAGCTTGAAACGTTGTAGAAAATGGCATGCTTGTTTCCTGGATCGGTAAGTGGGTAGGAGGTGTTCATGACCGATCTGATCATTCCTCATTTGCAGGGAAAGCACGAATGCGTCGCTTGTCGCTTATCGCTGGGATGCGTGGATGGTCTATGCTTTTCGCGGATGGTCTGCGTGTCGCTGAGTCGCAGTGAGCGCTTGCTGGCCGAGTTCGGTATTGTCGCCGCAGTCGGGTGCGGTGCCGCGCTGCTCAACCTGTTTTCACTTCCCGATATACCGCTCGGCGCGAGATTAGCCTTCGCGCTCGTAGGCTTCGTTGCTGCTTGGGTGGTGGTGCGGTTGCTCGCGATTGTGGGAACTGCCGCTGCACGGCTTTTGGGCCTGAGCAAGTTGTGGGGCTATGTCTTTGCAATCCCTTTGTCCTCAGCAGCTATTGCGTGGACGGTGCTGTGGTTTCTGGGTGGTCCTGAGGCGGCGCTCGGAGAAGGTTTTTCGGTAATCTGGCCGCGGGCGACCCTCGTTGGTGTCGGCTTTTTCGGGTTGTTCTTTATTATCTACTGGCGGGCTTCCGCCTCAAACGAAGGCAACGAACACGGCAAGCATAATGATAGTGCGCCGGATATTCGCGAAAATGAGATTGCCGGCGTACCAGAGTCCGCACTGCATGAACGCCTTCAGACCCGGTTTCCATCAATCCTCGCACTATCTGTCGAGGATCATTATGTCCGTGTGATCGCTGAAGATCGCAGCGAGATGCTCCTGCTGTCGCTTGCCGAAGCTATCGAACTGATGCCGGACGGCACAGGCGAACAAGTTCATCGCAGTTGGTGGGTCGCGCGAAGCGCGGTTGTGCAACATCGCCGTCAAGGGCGCGATATTCGATTAGTACTCCTAGGAGGGATCGAAATCCCGGTAAGCCGGGCAATGGTAAAAACGTTGCGCGAGACCGGATGGCTCTAATTGGGGTCGTTAGCTGCCGCTTAGATCCTTCTAAAACAGCATGGCGTTTTTAGTTATATCGCCTGCCCGACTGAAGCGAGATAATGATGACCACAGACCAGCCGTCAAGACAGTCGGTTACCGTTAAGGTATACGGCATACCCAACTGCGACACCGTCAGAAGAGCGCGCCACTGGCTCGAGGAGCACGACCTTGGCTACACCTTCCATGACTATAAGAAACATGGCGTCGACGAGGGCCGGCTGCGGCACTGGATCGCCGTGCATGGCTGGGAGGCGCTGCTGAACCGGCGCGGCACCACCTTTCGCAAGCTTCTTGATGCCGAAAAGGCAGGGCTTGATGCCGAACGCGCGCTGGCGCTGATGCTCGCGCATCCTGCCATGATCAAGCGCCCCGTGATGGAGCATGGCGATGCGGTCATCATTGGCTTTGACGATGCGGCGTGGCAGGCTGCGCTTTTGTAGGGGAGCAGTGCCATGTGCGACGAACATACCGATGACGCGGAACAGCGGGCGCTTGTGGGCAAGGGCCTGTCGCGCCGGCAGTTCGCCGCTGCCAGTGCGGCCATGATGGCGGCGTCCTGCACCACGCCCGGCATCGCGGCAGGCGCCTTGCGCGAACAGATGGTGACGGTCCCGACGCCCGATGGCGTGGCGGACGCGTTCTGGGTGTATCCTGCAACTGGAACCGCGCCCGCCGTGCTGCTGTGGCCCGATGTCGCGGGTTTGCGCGATGCGTTCAAGATCATGGCCCGCCGCCTTGCCGCAGAAGGCTTTGCCGTTCTCGCTGTCAATCCTTACTACCGCAATGCGCGTGCCCCGGTGCTGGAAAGCTTCAGCGACTGGCGCACGCCAGAAGGTCAGGCAAAGATCGCCCCCATGCGCGAGGCGTTGACCGACGCGCGCATCGTCAATGATTCGCAAGCATTTGTCGCCTGGCTTGATGCGCAGCCGGCGGTCGACAAATTACGGCGCGTCGGCACGCAAGGCTATTGCATGGGCGGGCCGTTCGCTGTCCGCACTGCCGCTGCCAATCCCGCCCGGGTCGGCGCGGCAGCATCGCTGCACGGCGGCGGTCTGGTGACAGATGCACCGAACAGCCCGCACCGCCTTATCGCTGCAAGCGAGGCAGCTTTTCTGATCGCGATTGCCCGGAACGACGACGCCAGGGAGCCTTCGGTCAAGGAGGTGTTGAAAACCAGCGTTGAACAGGCCGGGCGCGGTTCCGAGGTGGAAGTCTATCCCGCCGACCACGGCTGGACGGTGATTGATTTGCCGGTTTACGACGAAGCCGCGGCAGAACGGGCCTATGCGCGCATCCTTGCGCTATACGCCAGGCTGTAACGGGGTGTTGCGGGTGACGGTAACGATATAGTTCAGCGCCATGTCGTCCGCCAATTGCAGCCCCCGCATGGGAGAAAAGGCGATACCACGCGGCGTACCCATCGTCAGCCCCGCCGCTGCGAGCAGTTCGCGCAATTCATCAGGAGTGATGAAGGACGACCAGTCGTGCGTGCCATGCGGAACCAGCCCCAGACGCTCCGCACCCTCCACCAGCAGCAGCCGCGAGCGCACCGTGCGATTGGGCGAGGAGAGGACCATCAGCCCGCCATCGGCAAGCCGTTCGCCAAGCGCATGCACAAACGCGCCCTTGTCGGCAACATGCTCGATGACTTCCATGGCGGTCACCAGGTCAAACCGGCCATCGTCCAGCGCGGACAGTTCGCCGGCATGATAGGCAATGTCGAGGTCCATCGCGTTTGCATGCGCGCGAGCAACAGCGATGTTCTGCGCCGCGGCATCCACCCCGGTCACCATGCCGCCAAGCCGGACCAGCGGTTCGGTCAGCAGCCCTGCGCCGCAGCCAACGTCGAGCACACGCTTGCCCGCGAGTGGCTGGCGCGAGCGGATGTCGCCGCCCCAATGGCTGTCGATTGCCTCGCGGATGAAGCGCAGCCGTACAGGGTTTAGCCGGTGCAGCATTGCCGACGATCCGGCGGGGTCCCACCACTCGCTTGCCAGCGCGCCAAAATGCGCAGCTTCATGCGGGCGGATGGTTGCAGGTGATACAGTTGCATTGGCCATGTGCCATGCCTAACAGCGCGGCGGGCTCTATTCCAGCGAAAGGCACATGGCTTGGCGCGTATTGTGATGAAATTTGGCGGCACCTCGATGGCGGGGACGGAACGCATCCGCCGGGTCGCCAATATCGTGCGCCGACAGCAGGACGCGGGGCATGAGGTGGCTGTCGTCGTCTCGGCGATGGCGGGGGAAACAGACCGACTGGTCAATTTCTGCCGGGAAGCCAATCCGCTGTTCGATGCGGCCGAATACGATGTGGTCGTCGCATCGGGCGAGCAGGTGACGGCAGGCCTGCTGGCGCTGACGTTACAGGCCCTGGGATGCCGCGCGCGCAGCTGGCTGGGTTGGCAAGTGCCGATCCGCACGGTGGAAAGCCACGCCAAGGCGCGGGTGGAAGGCATCGATTCCGACCGGCTGGTCGCAGCGATGCAGAGCGGGGAGATCGCCGTCCTGCCAGGGTTTCAGGGTCTGTCGATCGACGGGCGGGTCACGACCATGGGGCGGGGCGGTTCAGACACTTCTGCGGTCGCAGTCGCGGCTGCTGTCAAGGCAGACCGTTGCGACATCTACACCGACGTCGATGGCGTCTACACCACTGACCCCCGGATTGTGGCTAAGGCACGCAAGCTGCGCGCCGTCACCTACGAGGAAATGCTCGAACTTGCGTCGGTCGGCGCCAAGGTGCTGCAGACCCGCTCGGTCGGGCTCGCCATGAAGGAAAAAGTGCGGGTGCAGGTTTTGTCGAGCTTCATTGACGCCGATGCACCACCTGCAGACCTGCTGCCCGGAACACTGATCGTCTCTGACGAGGAAATGGAGACTTTGGACATGGAACGTCAACTCGTCACCGGCATTGCGCATGACAAGAACGAAGCAAAAGTCATCCTTACCCGCGTGCCGGACAAGCCCGGGGCGGTGGCGAATATCTTCACGCCTCTGGCCGATGCCGGCATCAACGTGGATATGATCATCCAGAACGTCGGGCGTGACAAGGGTGAGACCGACGTGACTTTTACCGTGCCGCAGGCCGATCTCATCCGCACCGAGGCTTTGCTGGAGGATCGGCGCGGCGACATCGGCTTCAACCGCATCATCACCGACAGCAAGGTGGCGAAGATCTCCGTCGTGGGAGTCGGCATGAAAAGCCACGCCGGGATCGCGGCTCAGATGTTCGCCGCATTGGCCGAACGCACGATCAACATCCAGGCGATCACCACCTCCGAAATCAAGGTATCGGTGCTGATCGACGAGGATGAAACCGAACTGGCGGTGCGGATCCTGCACACCGCCTACGGTCTTGATGCAGAAGAAGACTGAGCCCTGGCCATGCTGACGGCGCAGCGATCCGTTACCGCAACATGTATTCCTCAATACATGTGCTGACCGCCATTGATGCTCAAAGTGGCTCCTGTCACGAAATTGGCGTCTTCGGCACAGAAGAAAGCCACCCCGCGGGCAATTTCGTTAGGGTGCCCCAGCCGGCCGACCGGAATTCCGGCGATGATCTTCTCGAGTACCTGGTCCGGCACGGCGGCCACCATATCCGTGTCGATGTAGCCAGGCGCGATTGCATTGACAGTAACGCCATAGCGCGCGCCTTCCTGCGCCAGCGCCTTGGTAAAGCCGTGAATGCCTGATTTGGCGGCTGCATAGTTTACCTGGCCATATTGCCCTGCCTGACCATTGACCGAGCCGATGTTCACAATCCGGCCCCATTTCCTTTCCCGCATGCCCGGAAAGGTGGCCTTGGCCATGTTGAAGCAGCCGCCCAGATTGATGCGCATGACCTCGTTCCAGTCGTCCCAAGTCATCTTGTGAAGCACACCATCGCGGGTGATGCCGGCGTTGTTCACCACGATGTCAATGGGGCCGACCTCAGCGGCAATCCTGCCGCAACCTTCAAGCACGGCTTCATGGTCGCCGACATCGAACTTGTAACAGCCAATGCCGGTTCGTTCGGTAAACTGCCGGGCTTTTTCATCATTTCCAGCATAATTGGCGACGACGGTGTAGCCCATGTCTTGCAAGGCAAGGCTGATCCCCTCGCCGATGCCGCGTGACCCGCCTGTAACGACTGCAACTTTCGACATTGGCATCCTCCTGTTTTTGTATTCGAACATGCAACCTATGGGCAGCAGGAAGAGCAAACAACACCGTTCAGGCCAAATTTTGTCAGAATAGTTAAATTATCTACCGGACAGCGCAATATTGTTGCAGAGCACCATGAAATTGCTGCAATTGCGTGCTCCCCACAACCTATGAAAAAGCGCTTGCAAGGTTGAGCATGTGAAGCGTGTCTTCGCCTATTCTGCGGTGTCAGGCTGAAGCGTGCGCCCGAACCGGTTCAGAACTTGAATTTCGTTCCGACATACACCGCCTGGCTGTCCTGCTGGTCTCCTGCACCAGGAGCCACCCGATCACGCTCTGCCGAATAGCGCAGGCCTGCGGTCACATCCAGATTGCGCGCCACGCGATAGGCTCCGCCGACATCAACCGAAACGCCCCCGTCACCCGCCAAGGTTCGCGGAGCGGTTCCAGGCAGTTCGCGTCCATCAAGCACGACCTGCGCGCTGAACCTGCTGCGATCCGCAGGCCGGGCAGGGGTGAAGCTGGCAAGATCCGGCATTTCGATGAGACGCACGTCAGATGGCAGCACCAATGAACGGCTTGCTGCGCTGCTCATATCTTCGCGTGCCGCCAGCCGGCCTTGCAAGGAACGGCCCGGTGTACTTTTGCCCCCACCCGTCAGCGCGGCCAGATCTTGCGAGAAGCTGTGGTAGCCTCGCGCAACGCCAAGGTTGAAAGCGACCGGTGCGATCGCCGGCATGCCGGTGCGACTTGCCGTGCTCTTTCCAAAAGCGACTTGGCGCCGCGAAGACAGCAGCCGGGCTGCATGGGAATCGACCCGGACCGCCACTGTAACGCCGCGCACGCCACGTTCTGCCGAGCCGGCCGGCGTAAAGCGGAACAATCGTGCATCGCTTGCCAGATCGCCGTCAAAACTGCTGCTGATGCGCTGGATGAGGCGCGGGTTTGCAGACGATGGGGTAAATCCGCCCAAACCGCCCAGAGCCGCTACACCGACGATCTCTTGCGGAAGCTGTGCAGAAACAGCGCTGAACAGGCCCGAAATGCAGACAGCACCAAGCAGCAGCGCTGCGCCAGCGCGCCCTATCCTGCGTCCCGTCTGCCTCTGCTTCATGCCCCTACTCGCCCCGATTTCATGACAAGTGACACCTCTTCATTCGCCGCCTCGTGACCCCTCGTAGCCAGCGGCACAACATCCCTGCGCAAGCCATGGTCCTGCGAGTGGGACCCGCGATGCCGCTGGTCAGACAAGTTTCATAAGCCTTAACAGTTCCCGCTTGCTTTTACTACGGCCACCAACAGCACCAATGCGATCCTTGATGCAATGTTGCAAGAATCCGACAGTCGCGAAACCCGCTTTTTGGATGGGTTTGCAAACTGCCGGTGGATCGGGGTCCCGTGTTCAACGATCCCTTGCCATCGCAGCACACGGGCAGGCGCGTTCCAGAAGCGCTGTTTGAGGGATGTTTGTGCCGCATTCATCTGTCGACGTGCAAGAACTTGCCGCCGGCGCGTCGCCAGTGTTAAAGCGGCGCGCAGGATCCATGCGGGGGTCCCGCGCCGCTTGTGCGATCTGGTCCGGCATACCCCCCGGTTCATTCCGCTGCGTTTGTTGTATACCGTAAATGTGATTGCCGAGCCCGATATGATGAGAGCCTTGATGATAGTGATGCGCAGACGCCCGATATTGACCAGCGCCGTTCTTGTCGGTGTTGCCGCACTGGCCGGGTGCGGCGGTTCGGAACGCGTGCGCACGGACATGGCTGCGGCCACCGTCACGACGATCGGCGTCAATTCCTACCTGTGGCGGGCCAGCCTTGATACGCTGTCGTTCATGCCGCTGGTGCAGGCGGACAGTGCCGGCGGCGTCATTGTAACTGACTGGTATGTCAATCCCGAGCAGCCGGGCGAGCGGATGAAAATGACGGTCACCATCCTTGATCGCGAATTGCGCGCCGATGCCTTGCGCGTGGCCGCCAGTCGGCAGGTGGCGCAGGGCGGCGGCTGGGTCGATGCCCCGGTTCAGGCTGCTACGGTGCAGAAGCTGGAGGATATCATCCTGACGCAGGCCCGCGCATTGCGTCGCGACGCGCTGGTCGGCTGATCGCAGGCCAGTCATGACCGATAACAGGTTCGATCCCGGTGAGGCCGATGCCCGCTGGCAGCATGCATGGGCAACAGAGGAAACCTTCCGCGCCGATTCGGCCAGCCCTAAGCCCAAGAGCTACGTGCTGGAGATGTTCCCCTATCCGTCGGGGCGCATCCACATCGGCCACGTGCGCAATTACACCATGGGCGACGTGCTGGCGCGCTACAAGCGGATGACGGGGCATGAGGTCTTGCATCCGATGGGATGGGATGCGTTCGGCATGCCGGCGGAAAACGCGGCCATGGAACGTGGCGTGCACCCCGGCACCTGGACCCGCGAAAACATCGCCACGATGAAGGCGCAATTGCAGCGGCTGGGCTTCGCGCTTGACTGGAGTCGTGAATTCGCGACCTGCGACGCTGAATATTACGGGCAGGAGCAGGCGCTGTTCCTTGCGCTTTACGATGCAGGGTTGGTCTATCGCAAGGAAAGCGCGGTCAACTGGGACCCTGTCGACCAGACGGTGCTGGCCAATGAACAGGTGATCGACGGGCGGGGCTGGCGTTCGGGCGCGCTGGTCGAAAAGCGCAAGCTGTCGCAGTGGTTCCTGAAGATCACCGCCTTCGCGCAGGAATTGCTGGACGGGCTTGGCACGCTCGACAAATGGCCGGACAAGGTGCGGCTGATGCAGGAAAACTGGATCGGCAAGAGCACCGGCCTTGAGTTTCGCTTCGCCGGCAGCAATTTCGACGAGGCGATCGCGGTCTATTCGACCCGGCCCGACACGATTTTCGGTGCCAGCTTCATTGCGGTCGCCGCCGATCATCCGGTGGCGCAGCAGGTTGCGGCCCAGTCGTCCGATGCCGCCGATTTCATCGCCCGGTGCAAGGCCGGCGGCACGACCGCTGCCGAGCTGGAGACGGCGGAAAAGCTGGGGTTCGATACCGGCTTGCGGTCGGTGCATCCGTTCACTGGCGACGATCTGCCCGTCTATATCGCCAATTTCGTGCTGATGGATTACGGCACCGGCGCGGTCATGGGCGTGCCGGGCCACGACCAGCGCGATTTCGAGTTCGCCACCAAATACAGCCTGCCGATCCCGCGGGTCGTTGCAGCGTCAACCGACCAAGCCGACCAGCCGTTTGCCGGCGAGGCGGAGCCGGGCGAAGGCGTGCTGGTCAATTCGCGTTTTCTTGACGGCATGACAGTCGATGCGGCCAAGCGCATGGTCATCGACAAGGCGGAAGCGGACGGCTGGGGCGAGGGCAAGACGGTCTGGCGCCTGCGCGACTGGGGCGTCTCGCGTCAGCGTTACTGGGGCACGCCGATCCCGTTCATCCATTGCGATGCCTGCGGCATCGTGCCGGTGGCGAAGGACAGCCTGCCGGTGATCCTGCCCGAGGATGTGGATTTCGCCACGCCCGGCAATCCGCTGGAACGGCACGCGACGTGGAAGCATGTGTCCTGCCCGTCATGCGGCGGCGCGGCGGTGCGGGAAACCGATACGCTCGACACTTTCGTCGATTCAAGCTGGTATTTCCTGCGCTTCGCTAGCCAGCCCGCCGACCGGCCGTTCGATCCTGCTGAAATTGCGGCATGGCTGCCGGTCGATCAATATATCGGCGGAGTGGAGCACGCGATCCTGCACCTGCTTTACGCGCGGTTCTGGACGCGGGCATTGAAGCATATCGGCATGATCGATGTTGCTGAACCATTCCGGCAATTGTTCACGCAAGGCATGGTGACGCACGAAACGTATTTCCGCGAAAAGCGTGTTAATCGGGCGGATGGCAAAGGGACAATCTTGACCCTCGACTCTTTCTCGCCTGCGGAAGTGTCGCGAACATCGGAAGGTGCAACGCTTAAAACGGACGGCAAAGCGGTCGAAATTGGCCGTGTCCTCAAGATGTCCAAATCCAAGAAGAACGTCATCGACCCCGACGCGATCATCGCCCAATACGGCGCCGATGCAGTGCGCTGGTTCATGCTGTCCGACAGCCCGCCGGAACGCGATCTGCCCTGGTCCGAAGCCGGGATCGAGGGTTGCAGCCGTTTCGTGCAGCGGTTGTGGCGTCTGTTCGGGCAATACGACCCGCAGGCGCAGGGCGAGGATGCCGCCCTGTCGCGCAAGACGCACCAGATCATCGCCGCGACCGGCGAGGATATCGAAGCCTTGTCATTCAACAAGGCCGTGGCTCGCATCTACGAGCTGACGAATGCGGCTGAAAAGGCGTCGCCTTCGGCCAGCCGATCCGCTGCGATCCGCACGCTGATGCAGCTTGCCGCCCCCATGATGCCGCATATGTGCGAGGAGGCATGGGCACGTGCGGGGTTTAAGGGCCTGATCGCCGATGCTGCCTGGCCAAAGGTCGATGCAGCAATGCTGGTGGAGGATGAGGTCACCGTCGCCGTTCAGGTCAAAGGCAAGCTGCGCGACACGCTGACCGTGGCGCGCGGTCTGCCGAACGATGAGCTGGAGCGGCTGGCTTTGGCGAGCGAGAAGGTGCAGCGCAATCTCGACGGCGCGGCTGTGCGCAAGGTGATCGTGGTGCCCGACCGCCTCGTCAATCTGGTCGTGTGATGCGCCACCTTGCCTCAATGCCCATGCTGCTGCTTGTCGCGGCCTGCGGGCTGCAGCCGATGTATGTGGGTGGCGGCGATGGTGCGGTTGCGGCTGGCCTGTCGGGCGTGACGGTGCCGCCGATCGCCGGCGAGGCAGGCTGGATGATGCGCGATGCCCTGCTGGAACGGCTGGGTACCGGCGCGGATGCCGGCGCCGCTTACCGGCTCGACGTGCGGCTGGACGACAGCCTTGAGGGGCTGGGCCTCCTCAGCGACGATACCATCGGGCGAGAACGGCGCACCTTGCGCGCCCGCTACCGGCTGGTCGATACGCAGACAGGCGAAGTGCTGGTGGAGGCGACATCGGGCGCTGACGCAGGCATAGACGTGGTGTCGAGCGAATTTGCCACGGTGGCGGCCGAACGCACCGCGTTGCAGAACCTGACCCGCGAAGTCGCCGACCGGATCGTCACCACGCTGGCGCTGAACCTGCGCAACCGGCAGCAATGATCCATTGAAGGCGACCGGCCGCAACTTCAATGAGGTGGTCACCCGCGCAGCAGGGTCGGCGCGGATCTTCTTTTGCTGTGGCCCCGATGAGTCGGGTGCGTTTGCCGCTGCAGATCGGATTGTCGGTTTGCTGGACCGGCCCGGAGAGCGAGTCGATCTTTCCGGTGCGCAGCTCCGACGCGAACCGGTGCAACTGGTTACCGAAACCCGCTCGACTTCCCTATTCGGCGATTCGCGGCATATCTATGTCCGCGCGCAAGGGGACGAAGCGGCAGAGGCGATCAGGCTCCTGCTTGACGAGATGGGGGCAAAATCGCTGAATGGCTGGCCAGTCATCGTGGTGGCAAGCGGCGCCACGGACAAATCGCGCACTGCCAAACTGCTCGAGAAGCGGGACGACGCGCTGGTCGCGATGTTCCACCCTCCCGATCTTAGGTCCGTGACCGCGCAGGTGCGGCAGATGGCCGATGCGCAAGGCGTCCGCATGGGTGCGGACCTTGCACAGCACATTGCTGCTGCGGTCATGCTCGACACGCGCATGGCAGCATCCGAAGTGCACAAGCTGGCGCTTTACCTCGATGCTGCGCCACAATCTCCGCGTACGGCCACCGCTGCCGATGTGGACGCGATCGGCGCGGTGACGCAGGACGATGGCATGATGCCGCTGGTCGATGCGGTATTATCAGGCAATGTCGCGGCGCTGCCGGGCGAGCTTGCCCGATTTCGTCAGCAGGACATGAGCCCTGTCGGCACCATCCTTGCCCTGGAGCGGCGGGTGGCACAGCTTATCGAACTGCGTGGTGGGCTTGGCCGACGCACCGATCTGGCCGCTTTCGTCGACCAGCAGCCGGGGATCTTCTTTCGTCATCGCGCGGCAATTGCCGACCAGCTGCGGCGTTGGCCTGCGCACCGGCTCGCGCGGCTGACACAGCGGCTCATGCAGCTGCATCAGGAAATTCTTGCCGACAGCCAAGGGGCGACCCTGCGGTTCATGGCCGGATGCGTGCAGATCGCCCGGGGCGCGCGCAAGCCCTAGCGGCCAGAGAAGCACCGGGCGGCATTCTCCTATTAGGGATTGTGCGATCGATTCGGCGCGCTAATATGGTTAATATCTGATTGCGGGGGGGCGGCGCGAATGTCCAAATTCGGCCGAATCGCAGATCGTTGCGGGTGGGGTATCGATATTGGCGCATATTGGCGAACTTGTCGGGATATCCTCCCGATCAGCGCAGCGGTTCACCCACCGGTTCAACTCGGCCCAGCTTGCCGGCAAGGCGCGATCCGAAGCGTCCACTTTGCGCAAGGTCCGTTCTTTGGAGCGGCGGCGCATGCAATGCTATCTGGCGCTGATGCTGGCAGACATCACCGCGCTGGTCGTGGGGTTCGGGATCGCAGGAGCTATCTACCTTGGCGATTTCGCCGCGCCGCAGCCGATGCTGCAGATGCAGCTGCTGCTTCCCCTGTTCCTGACAGTCGGACTTTACAACGGCGCCTACTGCCTTGCTGCACTTGAGCGACCGCTACATTCGATGCTTCATGTCATTGCCGCTCTCGTGCTCGCTGCTCTGGCGCTCATCTTCATGGCTTTTTACACCAAAACAGGTGACGCATTTTCACGCATGGTGCTGAGCATGGGCGTGGTCTTTTCTTCTGTGATGCTCGCTTTTGCGCGCAGTCTCATGCGTCACTTCATAGCGTGGCGTTGCGGCCCGATCGTTCAAAACCTCCTGATCATCGATGATGATGGCCCGCCGCTGTGCATAGCGGGCGCTTACCGGATCACTGCCGACGCGCACCGGCTTGTTCCATCGCTCGACAATCCTGCAACGCTGGATCTGGTGGGGCGGTATCTGCGCAACATGGACAAGGTGGTGGTGACCTGCCCGCCGGAACGCCGGGTGGCCTGGGCCATGATCCTCAAATGCATGTCGGTCGAAGGAGAAATCCTCGATGACGCGGTCACGGCGATGGGCGCGCTTGGCGCACGGCGGCGCGGGCGGCATGGCACCTTGCTGGTGGCGCAAAAATCGCTTGGCTTGCGCTCGCAGGCGGTCAAACGCGCCTTTGATCTGGCAGTTGCGATCCCGGCGCTCATCCTGCTTGCGCCGCTGATGGTAACGGTCGCGCTGCTGATCAAGCTCGAGGACAGGGGTCCTGTGTTGTTCGTGCAACGGCGGATGGGGCAGTCCAACCGGTTCTTTCACATCCTGAAGTTTCGTTCCATGCGGGTCGACCGCCATGATGCCGATGGCGATCAGTCGGCCACACATGGGGATGCGCGCGTCACCAGCATTGGCCGGTTCATCAGGCGCACCTCCATCGACGAGCTGCCGCAATTGTTCAACGTGCTTGGCGGATCGATGAGCCTGGTCGGCCCGCGTCCTCATGCGCTGGGCTCCTGTGCCGGGGAAAAACTGTTCTGGGAGGTGGATGTCCGTTACTGGCAGCGCCATACGCTCAAGCCGGGATTGACCGGCCTGGCGCAGATCAGGGGGTTTCGCGGGGCAACCGCCACCGAGGCGGACCTTACCGGCCGCCTGCAATCCGATCTTCAATATCTGAACGGCTGGTCCTTGTGGCGGGACATCGCGATCACCTGCGCGACAGTGCGCGTCGTGTGTCATGAACGGGCGTTCTGATCGCGTGGTCAGCACACGCCAGCCCAGGGCAATTGCAATGAATATTTCGACACTCATGTTTGCAGCCGCAGTCGTCGCAATGTCGGCACTGCCGCCGGTTGCCCGGGCGCAGGCGACCCGCTCGGCTGATGCGCTGCCAGTGATGCAGCGTGATCTGCCTGCGTCAAGCCGCCCCACCGCCTTGCCACGACAGACACGCACCGCGCGAGCGCGAACACTGCCCACAAGGAGCGCAGCCAGTGCCGCAGCTGGCGCAGACCCGCTGCTCCTCTTCGGGATCGGGGGCGGTATTCTTGCAGCCGGACTTGGGCTGCTGCTTGAGCAGGACGATGTTCCTTCCGACAGTGCGGGATGATCCTGCACCTTCCCGTGCATGATCAGGCGTGTGCACGAGCCGATGGAGGCGCCTTGGACGCGCTCATCCATCGCGGAGAGCCGCGCAGGTCAGAACCGGCGCAGCCTTGCTGTAGCCTCGCTGGTGGCAGCGCTTGTGCTTGGCGGCGGCGGCAGCCCGGCGCCTTTGGCCGGGCTGGCTCTCCAACTGGTGACTGCAGTCATCATGCTGGTCTGGCTTTGCCTTGGCACGCCGCCCCGGATAGCGACACCGGTGCGGGTCCTTGCTGCCATTGCGATCGTGTTGCCTGCCTTGCAGCTGGTGCCGCTGCCACCATGGATCTGGCAGTCACTGCCGGGGCGGGAAAGCCTTGCAGGATCGCTTGCACTGGTCGGAGCGCAGGAGAACTGGTGGCCGATCAGCGTGGCGCCGATGCGCACCCTCGCAGTGCTGCTGGCGCTTGGGCCGCCCCTTGCCGTGCTGCTCATGACCGCAGCTTTGCCGCCTGCCGACCGGACCATCCTGCTCGCTGCCATTGCAACGGCTGGTTTTGCCGGCGTGCTTCTGGGAGCAGTGCAGCTTGCGCAGGGTACAGGAACAGGAGCGCGGCTCTACCCAAGCGGGAATACCGGCTGGCTGACGGGATTGCAGGCCAGCCGAAATGCGGCAGCCGACATGCTGCTCATCGCGATGGTGGCCTTGGCGGCCTTTGCAAGCACCGCCCGCCAAACACGGAGGCACGCCCGCAGGGATCAGCACAGATCCGACGACAGTTCCTCAGGCAACGAGGCGCGCACGGCGTATCGCGTGTTGGCTCCGCTGGTGGTGCTTGCCATCGTTTTTGGTATGTTCGTGCCGGCCGTGCTCATGACAGGGTCACGCGCGGGCATTGTTCTGCTGGTGCCGGCGCTGTTTCTTGTGGCGGTGCTTACCGTGCCTGACCTTGCCATGCGGCGTCACGCAGTACGCAATGCAGTCATTCTGGCTACAGGCGGGGCCGGTGCGGCGTTTTTAGCTTTCCGTCTGCCGAGCCTGCAGATGGTGGCGGCAAGATTCGATTTTGCGACCGAGTTCCGGCTCCAGTTGTGGAGCGATGCTGCATATGCGGCTCAGCAGGCCTGGCCAGTGGGGTTTGGCATGGGCACCTTCATGCCGGTAGCGATCGCCTATGAGCCGCTGGAAACCGTCGATCTGTCGGTTCCCAACCGTGCCCACAATGATTATCTGGAGCTTCTGGTGGAAGCGGGCGGATCAGGGATCGCCGTCTTGCTGGCAAGCGGCGCAATCGTCGCGTTCCTGCTGTGGCGAGCGTGGCGCAACCGGCTGGTGCCGCAAGCTCATGTGCTTTTCACATCGGGCGTGCTGGTGATCCTTGCAGCACATTCCCTTGTCGACTACCCGCTGCGTTCATCCACATTGCTGTGCGTGTTCGCCTGCGCCATCGGGATGCTCGCGCCTGCGCCGATTTCCGGAACCGCACGGCAGGCAGCACCAGACATGTCTATGCGGGGCGATTTGAAGGTGGGATCGACATGACAGAGCCTGTCCCGTTCCGCTTCAGCGCATTGGCGCCTCTGGTGTGCCTTGCGCTGTCGGCGGGTTGCCAGAGCAGCGTTGCGCCGGTGCTGCCAACAGGCACTGCGGCTTACGATGCCATTGCGCTTGCACCCACCACGGAGGCTGGCGTTCACGTCATTGCGATCGGCGACAGGATCGACGTGCGCGTCTTTCGCGAAGAAGATCTTGGTGCATCATCGCTGCTGGTGGATGGGGCCGGCAATGTGGCTCTGCCGATGCTGGGCGAGATGCGCGCAGCCGGGCTCACACAGCGCGCGCTTGGCGAACGGATCGCGCAGATGTTGCGCGAAAGCCTGTTGCGCGATCCGCGAGTCACGGTTTCACTTGCCGAAGCGGCGATGCAGACGATCACCGTGGAGGGCGAAGTTGCCGCCCCCGGCGTGTTCCAGATCCAGCCAGGCCATACCTTGCTGTCTGCGCTTGCACTTGCCAAAAGCCCGCAGAATACAGCCTTGCTGGACGAGATCATGATTTTCCGCAGCATCGACGGGCGGCGGGCGGGAGCGCGCTTCGATGTGGCGCAGATCCGCGCCGGACGTGCCCCGGATCCGCTGGTGCAGGGCGGCGACGTGGTGGTGGTCGGCTTTTCTCAGCTTCGCCGGGGCTATCAGGACGTTTTGCGCATGTCGCCGCTGTTGAATGTGTTCACGGTGTTTTGATGCAGTCTTGCCATCCACCGTTGCGATCCGCCGCTGTCCTGCAGGATCAGGCGCTTGCCTGAACCTGTCGGCATGAGCGGTCCTGGACGGGCTGGCAAACAGATGGCTGGTGCGCGGGGCAGGGCAGGAGGCCCCCACGCGGCGCCGATTGCTGCAGCAGAACGGTCTTACGATTTCAGCGCTGATGAAAGCAGCGTCGGGCAGGCACTGCGTAGCGCGCGGGCCAAGATCCGCCGCCATCGCGTGCCGATCGCAATCGTGGTGGCGCTTGCGCTGCTTGTGGCGCTGGTGGCAACATTGCTGGCCACTCCGCTTTACGAGGCAGAGGCCAGCGTGCAGATCCGGCAGGCTGCCGACAATGTGCTGGGAGAGGATCTGGACAGCGACCGCGCCCTGCGCGCATCATCGCTCGATGCCGAGCGGTTCCTCAATTCTCAGCTCGAGATCCTGCGCAGTCGCGGGCTGGCCGAACGGGTCGTGCGCAAGCTTGATCTTGCCGCAGATCCCGGCTTTGCACAGGAGATGGGTATGGCAGCGCCTTCTCTGGCGCCCGGGATGATGGCAGAAGCGACAGCCACCGCCATCGTGCAGGAACGCACCACGGCAATCCTGTCGCGCGACACCGATATCGCCCGCATAACGGTCGCCAGTGCCGACCGCGCGCTTGCTGCGAAAATCGCGAACGCTTTTGCAGAGGAGCTGATCGCGGCCAATCTCCAACGCGATTTCGACAGCGCTGCTTATGCCAGGACCTTCATCGCCGGTCAGCTGGAGGATGCGCGGGCGGACCTTGAGAAATCCGAGCGGGCGCTCAATGATTACGCGCGGCAGGCGCGGCTCATCCGGCTCGACGACGCCGGCGCTGCAGAAGGAACGGTCCGCAACACCAGCGTCACGGTGGGCAATCTTGCAATGTTGAACGAGGCAGCGACAGCGGCAGGCGCAGAGCGGGCCGCTGCCGAAGCCCGCTGGCAGGCAGAGCGGGCACAGCCTTTGCTCTCCTCGCAGGCGGTGCTTTCCAATCCGACCGTGCAGGCGCTGATGACCCGGCGATCACAGCTCGATGCCGAACTGCAGGCGCAGCGGTTGCGCTACGTGGACGAGCACCCCGCTATCCGCGAACTGCAGCGCCAGCTTGAGGTAACGCAGGCGCAGCTGCAGCAGACCGCGACGCAGATCCGCAACGCAACGCGCACGCAATATCTTGCCGCGCAGCTTGCCGAGGACCGGCTGCGCGAACAGGTTGGCAATCAGGAGCAGGCTACGCTGGCCGAACAGGACCGGACCGTGCGGTATAATACGCTGGCCCGAGAGGCGGACACCAACCGCGCGCTGTACGACGGCCTGTTGCAGCGCAGCCGCCAATTGAACGCGGCCGCTGGTATCGCGGCAAGCAACATTGCCATCATTGACCGCGCCCGCCCGCCTTCGCTGCCCTCGTCACCCAATCTGCTGCACAATCTGCTTGTCGGTCTTGCCGCAGGTCTGCTCCTTGCCGCCGTTCTGGTGTTCGTGCGCGAACATCTTGATGAAATCATTCGGATCCCCGAGGATGTCGAAGCGAAATCCGGCCTTCCGTTGCTTGGCGTCATTCCGGCTGCCAGTGGCGATCTTGTTCAGGAACTGGCCGACCCCTGCTCCTTCGTGGGTGAAGCGTATGCCTCGCTGCGCGGTCTTGTGCTGCATGCCTCGCCGCTGGGACTGCCGCAGATCCTGATGATTACCAGCGCCCGCCCGGCCGAAGGCAAGACAACGACCAGCTATGCCCTGGCTGCGGGTCTTGCGCGCATGGGGCGGCACGTGATCCTTGTGGATGCCGACATGCGTCGTCCTTCCGCCCACCAGATCGCCGGCACGGGCAATGAAACAGGTCTGTCGAGCGTGCTGACCGACCTTGCTACCCTGGAGGAAGTGATCAGGCCGCTCGACGTGGCGGGTCTGTCGATCCTCACCGCAGGACCGACCCTGTCCAATGCTGGCGAACTGCTGGCCACACCGAGGTTCGCCGCGCTGCTGGAACAGCTTGCAGGAACATTCGATGCCGTGATCGTCGATAGCCCGCCGGTGCTTGGCCTTGCGGATGCGCCGGCGATCGCGGCGCTGGCAGATGCAGTGATCCTGGTGGTCGAAGCTGACGTTGCGCGGCGCAGGACGGTCCGGAACGCACTGGCCCGTTTGCGGCAGGTGCAGGCGGTCGTATTGGGCGCCACGCTCACCAAATTTGACGCCGACGCGGCTGCCCACAGCAACTCTGCCTATGGCAATCTGGATTACTACCGCTACCCCGCCTATGGAGGAGAACCCGATGCCCTGAACGCGGCCCGCCTTGGCAGCCGGTGGGAATTGCCCTGGACGCGATCGCGAGGGGAACGGCGACGGGCCTGATCCATCCGCAATTTCGTGCAGGTGCCGTGCCACGCTGGTGGCAATGCGTCGCAGTCGGGCTGGTATGTGTTTATGCCGTGCTTGCCTGGTCGAGCGGGCTTGACCGTGCTTCTGCTGAGCATCTGCACTGGACGCGCGCGATACCGCCTGACCTGCGGGCGCAAACAGAAGCCGCGCTTGTGCGGCGTCTGCTGCAGAACGGGCGCGTCGATCTTGCAGAAGCTCATGTGCAACGTGCGGTGCTGCGCGATCCGTTCGCTGCAGCTCCGGCCGCTTTGCTGGGAACGGTCCGGCTGATCGGCGGCAATGAGGCGGGTGCGCAACAGGCCTTTGCGGTCGCGGCGCAGTTTGGCTGGCGGGAGCCGCTGACGCAGGCCTATTGGCTGGACCGGGCGCTTGAACAGGAGGACTGGACACGCGCCGCAGCGCGCACCGATGCAATGCTGCGTGCGCTTCCTGACCATGGCGCCTCGGCAATCATGCTGTCTCGTCTGGAGCAGGACCCGCGCGGTCAGGCAGTACTGGCAAAACGGCTGATGCTTGGACCTGACTGGCGCGAAGCATTCCTCCAGCCGGACAGTACGATATCGACCAGAACGCTTGAACAGCGCGCGGCGATCATGGCGCAAATGGCAGCAGCAGGGGGCGTGGTGGGCTGTGGTGCAGCTGCGCCTTTTGCCGAACGGCTTGTTATCGCCGACCGCCTCGCGCTTGCCCAATCGATCTGGGCGGCACATTGCGCCGGGCCGGCTGCGCTGCTGCCATTGCGTGACGGCAGTTTTGACCGTTTTGCCAGGTTCGGCGATGGCGATCCGCTGGGATGGCGGGCAATGCATCATGGCGATATCGCGGTGCAAAGGTCCGGCAGAGATGGCGCTGGAGAGGTGCGAATGGCAATTGCGCAGACCGGCGCGCCAACCGGCGCTGTCCTGGTAACGAGCGAAGCCGGCACAGCGAGGCCGATCCTCAAGCAGCATGTCGCACTGCCTTCAGGAACTGTGCGCATCCGGTGGATCGCGACGGAAGACGGACGTCGGTCGCGCCGCATCGGCGTGGCTCTGGACTGCGGCGTCCCGCAGCGGCGTTCGGTGATGGACGACATCGGAACAATGCGCGTGCCCTCCTGCCCGTCGCAGGTGCTCAGCATCTGGCTGTCGCCGGGCAATGCTGCAGTGCGGCTGCATCATATCCAGCTCGACAAGATGCCGGACTCCTGAAGCGTTTGTTGCGCTAGCCGATGTTTACTTCGTTGCTGCTCGTGCCGCGCGGGCGGATCGCGACGGCTGGATTGCCGCGATAGATTGTGTCGGCCAAAGCCGGGGTGAACAGAGCGCCGCGGGCAGCAAGCACCGCACCTTTGCCGACATGAACACCGGGTCCCACAAATGCCTCTGCCGCAATCCAGCAATGATCGGCAAGAATTATGGGTCTGGTGACCAGCTGAAAATGCGGGTCGCGTACATCGTGCGAACTGGCGCAAAGATGTGCGCGTTGTGAGACGACTGCACGGGCACCGATCGTGATGCGTCCCTGGTTGTAAAGGCGAACGCCCGGTCCGATCAGGGTGTCGGCTCCGATCGCAAGGTTGCGTGGATGCCAGATGGCGACGCTGGCGTGGATACGTGCACGCGCACCGATTTTTGCACCGAAAGCGATCAGCACCAGCCGGCGCCAGCCATGCAGTGGCGGCGGCGTGAACCGGGCAAGGACCAGCCACGCAAAAGTCCAGACGATGCGGAACAGGCGGTTGCCAAGGGAGAAGCTGGGCCCGCCTTCCGCCGATTTGGCTAGGCGGGCATCGAGCAGGCTCATGAGCTTCTCCTGTCCGCAATCGAGCTCCCCGCGATTTCCTTGCCCGCATCCGCCCGGCCCTTGGGCGAGACCAGCCCTTCGTAAGTGTGATTCCAAAGTTGCGCGATGCGGGATCGATCGAAACGGGTGCTTGCCAGCCGCTGCGCTGCCTGCGCCATTGCATGCCATTTGCGATCGTCCATGGCAAAAGCGGTGCGCAACGCTGCCGCAATGTCGTTTGCAGTAGTGCCGCAGTCAATGGCGCCACCCTGGTTGAAACCTTCGGGAAGCTGGCAATGCTTGCTCATCAACACAGGCACAGGTGCAGCCCACGCCTCCAGAACCGCCATTGGCAACCCCTCGCTCAGCGAAGGCAGTATGGCAAAGCGGCTGCGTTCCATCAGCGACTGCTTGGCGGCGCCTGTGACCGGGCCTATGAACCTGACATTTGCCACATCGCCAATTCGCTGCTGCAAGGCGGCAACCTGCGCTTGGTTACCCCATCCGGCGATCACCAGTTGCGCTGCTGGAGGGAGTGCGTCTGCTGCCTGCAGCATGGCCCATGCGCGGATCAGCGAATTCAGATTTTTCTTGGGATGAATGCGGCCAACAAAGCTGATTATCGGGGCGGGCAGCGTATCGCGCGGTGCGCCTGGCGGCGGGCCGGCATTGGGAATGACAGCGGTATCGGTGCGACCGCACTCGCGCATGATGTCCTGCGCCTCTGCCGTGGTCAGCGCATGAAGGAGGTCTGCCTGCCGCCATCCGCTGCGTTCGTAATAAGTGCGGGCAAGCGCCTTTTTCCATCTGCCCCGTGCAGTGATCCAGGGAGCAAGCATCCCGTGCGGCGAGATGATATAGGGGCGTCTGCTTTGCCTTGCCCAAACAGCGCCAGCGCGTGACGGATACATCCAGATGCCATGCAGATGCAGCACATCAAGGCGAAGCCTGTGCAGATGACCAACCAGTTGCGGGGCATAGCCGATGCTGGCCGGACCAAGCACCGTGCAGGTCACCACCTCTGCGCCCTTGAAACGTGGGCGGTCAGCCATGCTGAACTTGTCGCCGAGAGCGATGATGACCGGCGTATGGCCGACTGCCTCGATCATCTGCGCCTGCTGCACCACGGCTTCGAATACGCCGCCGCCAAGACGAGAGGCGGAGGCGGTCAGCAGGCCGATGCGCAGACGCGTCATGCCCCACCCTTGCGCTGCTGCAGCCATGCGCGCGCCATGCGCCTGCGCCGCTGTGCAGGCGTGCCCGGCGTCACGCTTCTTGCAGCCCTCCCGCTTTGTGTGCGCTCTGTATCCGGGTGAGGCGGCGCAGCAGCCGTCATACCCAACCCCCGTGCCAGCAGCCAGAGCAGCATGACAGGCAGCAGGTAGAAGGCGAGCGTGCGGATAATGCTGAGCAGCATGCCGTCGCGAAAAGCGATGAGCAGCACGGCAAGCAAAATCATGTAGGAAGCTGTGTGCAGCACTGTCTGCGGTCCGGTTGCAAAACGGCGATAAAACAGCCCCAGCACCCAGCCCCACAGGCCGCACCATATCACCACCCCTGCATATCCAAGCTGATACCACCCAAGCCCAGGCAGGGAAAACGTCATGCCAATCGGATACCCGTAGTCGAACAGTTCCACCCGCTTAACAGGTGGCCCGATCGGTTTTGCCGGCCACAGGACACGCGGTACAGGTTCGGTGAGGATCTGAAGATTGTTCAGGAAATAATCGTAAGTGCCGGATCGCTGCGGAACGGCGTAAACGACGAATTCGAAATATTCCATATTGGCAAAATCCATGCCCTCCAGAAAGGCATCGTCATGGGTCGGACCGGGCATCGCTGCTGCAGACATGCCGAAAGCCTCTCGCACAGCAGCACCCCTGTCGATTCCGATTGCGGAAAACAGGGCCAGCACGGCGGCAGCGCCTGTCACCAGCCGTGCAGACGGACGGGACAATTGCCGGTCATAAAGGTAGAACAGTGCAGCAAGCACGAGTGCGACAATGATCGGTCCGCGCCCGCCCGTGCCTGCACGCAGCACGACAAAAACGCCAAGCGGCAACCAGGCAAGCAGGCGGAAGCGGAAAAACCACGCGATCAGCGCGCAGGAACTTGCCAGCACGAGCTGCGCATCGGTGACATAGCCGATTGCCTGCGTGTTGATGAATGCACCGGTGCCGCGATCGAGTTGCATGCCTTCGACGGCAAAGCCAAGCGCCGCATTATTGAGCCGCTGCCACAGCGAAAAAAGACCTAGCGGCAGGCAAATCACCAGAACCGCAGGCAGGATGCTGGCAAGCTGGCGCCGCTCCTTCGCAACGGCCGGGCCGGCTGCAAAGCGCATCGGCACATTGCCTGCGCGCGCGGCAAAAAACGCAAAGGCGACCATGCCCAGGTTGGACGCGATGATGACCGTGACCCGGTCGTCTGTGGACGGCACGAAGCCGTAGAAGCGATAGACCGTTCGATAATCCAGCACGACCGCCAACAGCGGCCGAAGGACGAACACGAAAGCGTGAAAGGCAAGGTAGAAGGTCAGCGGATGGAACACGCTGAAGATGCGGCTGCGGACAAACCATGTCGCCACGATGGTGAGTGTCAGCAGCGACAGGAGGACAGCGGCAAGATACATGGGATCAGCTGGCTACGCGGCCGCGTGACAAGACATTAACAATTTCCACTCCGCCCTGCCGGAACAGGGCCTCGACCTCGAGAATGTCGCGTGTGTCCTGTGCTGGCTTGAAAGCCGCCGGATCATAGGCAATGGCGCTGACCTCATCGCCCAGCAATGCGCGTACCGTCAGCAGCGCGGTGGTGTTGATGGAGGCGATGGTCCGATAGGGCGAATGCGCGATCATTTCCTCGACCGCGCAGGGCGGATCATCAAGCACCATGCCATGTGCAAGATAGCGGGCGATCTCCTTGTCAGACTGAAAATGGTGGGGTTTGAACGCAATGGTCGTAAAGCCGCGTCCGGCAAGATCGGCGCAGATAGCCTCGATCATGGGATCAAGAATGGCATCGCCATACACGTCGCGATAAGGCTGCCCGATGAAAAGCGCCTTGCTGGCATCCCCTTCAGGAAGCGTGGCGGTCTGCTGCGGCAGCAGGAAATAGCGCCGCCCGCCGCCTGTTGCGCTGCATGCCTTGCTGCGGGCTGGTGCGCCGACATGCATGCTGAGGATGATGCCCTGCACTTCTGCCAGGTCAAGTCCAAGAGGGTGCCCGCGCACTGTCGCACGCGCCGGCAGATTGCGTATCCGGGCCACCAACTCGCGCGCCAGATTGCGTGCGCGTTCGCGTGGCGTGGTTCCCTGATCCAGAAAGGTGGCAAGCCCATCATCCATCAGCAGCAGGCGAACGTCCGGACGCCGGCGCAGGCGGGTGTAGGCGACCGTGTTGAAATGTCGCTGGAACGACGCGCACAGGAATACAAACGGGTCTGCGCCGCAGAACCGCCCGATCGCCGCCATGGCTTCGTTCACCAGCTCTGCCTGTGTGCGATCGGTGACCGCGCCAGTCAGTTCCATTGGCAGCACCGCTGCACCTGTTAAATCGGCCGGATGACGCAGGCGGTACGCCCGCGGCCGGCTGTCGATGAGCAGCACGGGCCGGCCGGGCAGCAGGTCGTGGATGCGCCTGAACAGCAACAGTTGATAAGGCGTGAAGACAGACGCAACGATGGTGAGCGGATCGCCCGTCGCATCGGCGAACAGCGCGATGAGGGCACGGACACGATCCAAGTCCTGTGTCATTGCTCAAGCTGCGCGATATTGTCGATCGCCCGCAGGCGGTAATCGGCGACAAAGGCGCGCCAGTCTTCCATTTCAGTCCAGCCGGACACAAAGACGAAATCCAGCCCGGCGCGCCTTGCTGCATCATGATCGTAGCGGCTGTCGCCCAGAAACACAGCCGGCATGGTCAGATTGCCGTGCGCACGCTCCCTTGTCAGGATCATGTCCTTGTCAGCGGGGCTGCCGAAGATGCCGCCATCGAACAGATGGGCGATGTTGCGTTCGGCAAAGACGCTGCGCAGCTCTGTCTCCAGTCCGCCCGATACTACCATCCATCTTGCGTCTGCCGTGCGCGCGCGCAACGCGCCAAGCCCGGGTGCAATGGCGCAGGTCAAAAGGCCGTTTCGCACCGCCTTCGCATAGCGCTGCAACAGGATGTCCAGATGTTCGTCATCGGATGGCGCCTGTGCGATATGCTCAAGAAAGTGGCGCAGCTTCACATGGCGCGAAATGCCGCCATGGGCGCGGTGATACTCGAGCAGCACGCTGGCCGCCCGCTCGCCCCAGGGCTGGGCAATGCGGTGAAAGGCCTCTGATTTCACGCGATTGGAATCCATGATGACGCCGTCGCAGTCAAAGACAAGCGTGCCATACCGCATCAAGATCCGCTCATGCGCCATTTGCGGCGCAGTGCATCCTCCACGCCTGCAACATCGCAGGGCCGGTCCACCGCCAGGCTGCCGGGGCGGGTCTCGACCATGCGCACCGGGCAGCCAAGCTCGAAAAAGCGAAGGATCTCGATGTCCTCGCAAGCCTCAAGCTGACCCTTGCGCCCGAAAGCGGCAAAACCGTGCAGCTCCTGCCTGGTGAAAGCGTAGATGCAAACCTGCTTCTTGTAGCGTAGCGCTCCTGTTCTTTCCGGATTCTTGCAGCCGGGAATCGCCGCTCGTGACATGTAGACGAGCATGTCCTGCTCGTTTGTCACGACTTTGGGAAGGTCGATGTCGCTGGCATCCTCTCCCATTCCCAGCCACGTGAAACCATTGATGACGCTGCCCGGGTCACGCAGTTTTTCATCGCGGCAGCGGATGATGTCGGCCGGATCGACCAGCGGCTCGTCGCCCTGCACATTGATGAAGACATCGTAATCGAGCACGCTGGCCGCCTCTGCGATCCGGTCTGTTCCCGTAAGCGCTTCAGGGCTGGTCATGATGGCCTTGAAGCCAGCGCTTTCGACCACCTGGTGCACGTGTTCGCTTTCCGTCGCGACATATACATGCTCTGCGCCAACTGCGCGTGCCGAAAGTTCCGCTACCCACAGCACCATGGGCTTGCCCAGCAGCGGGACCAGCGGCTTGCCGGCAAACCGGGTGGAGCCATGGCGGGCAGGGATGATGACACAGCTTTGCACAGGCTACATTCCGTAGATCGACATGGCCTCGACCCCGCGATAGGTCGTGGGTGTCACCGCGTGCACCGGTGGCGCCTCGCCACTGGCGCAAAACAGGTCGAGCGTTGCATCCATCTCCGCGTTACGCCGGTCTCCTGACTGGTAACCGTCAAAGCCCGCCAGCAGGATCCGTTGCGCACCGCCACTGCCGGCGACAGCCAAAGCGTAGCTGATTACCAGCGCATTGGGGATCGTGCAGCATGTGTCGCCAAAGGCAAAGCGGCCGTCTTCGATCGCCACTCCAAAATCAAGCAGGTCCTTGCCGGCAAAGGCCTCGTGCAGCCGCGGCGGCAGCATCGATGCAGGCGTCACCAGCGGCTGAGGCAGATGGCAATGCTGCGCAGCATCGGCCAGCAGGCGGACCGGGTGGCTGGCCACACGCAGCGTCACCAGATCTTCCGCGACGGGCGACTGCGTGTTGAGTGCAAGCACCACAGGTTCTTTCCTGCGAATATAGCTGCTTATCGCATCGCGATGGCGAACCACGCCCGGACCCGATCCGATGATCATCACTTCGCGCCCGGCCATCAGATCCGCCGGATGCCAGCTGCCGCCCGGCTCGCCGCGAAAGAAATTGCGTGCCGCTGCAAGCGAGGTCGCACTGTATTTCTTAGCCCCGCGCGCGCGCAGATCCTCGATTACGGCAAGGAAATCCTCTTCATCGAAGCGGGAGTCGGCTGCCATTTCCTGAACATAGCTGGGATGGATGCCGTATTTGCCCGAAAGGTAGTAGAACGGATTGGTACCCCAGCCATAACGCGCTTTCATCGGCTGCAGGTGACGTCGGATAAGCGACAGCAGCGGAACGAGATCCGCGCCGCGTTCCTCCCGGTCGTTGAGTTCGATCACCAATTCCTCGGTGCGGGCGTTGCCGGGGCCGCGCCCCATGCCGGTGACTGTCGCATCGACCCACGAAGCGCCTGCGTCCAGCGCGCGCAGACTGTTTTGCAATGCCAGACCCATGTTGTCATGCGTGTGAATGCCGATCGGCCCGTGCCAGGCTTCGCGCAACCAGCCGACCACGCGCGCAGTATGGTCCGGGGTCATGCTGCCCATGCTGTCGGCAAAATACAGCACGTCAACCGGGTGGCGGGCTACCTGTCGGGCAATCTGCACCACCTCATCGCGAGACCGATCGGCGATCTGCATCAGGTTTATGCCGGTCTTGAAACCTGCGTCCTGCAGCCACAAACTTGCAGGGAGCACATCCTCCACTTCATGAACATGGCAGGCGATGCGAACAAGATCGACTGCGGAGCAGGAGCGGGTCTGGGGGAAAAGCTGCGCCAGCGCGGCGGAGACATCGCTGCCGTGCAGCAGGTCCGCGCCATTTACCATGACCGCGATGCGCAGATCGCCATGAAGGTTGAGCGTGGCCAGAAATTCGTCGGTCGTATAGGCGCACGGCCCCTTGAACCCTGCATTGCCAAGGAAGCGCTGGCCCAGTTCAACCACGTCCACCTTGGCCGCGTGCATGGCATCAAGGTAAGCGGCAATCAGCTCAGGATCGAAATCCCAATCGTTGTAATAGCCCCCATCCCGCAAGGTGCAGTCAAGGATCGTCAGATCGGGCATAGAACATTCCCGGTGAACCGTCGCCTGCGTTCATGACGAGGGCGGCGTCGCAGCCCACCACCCACCAAGCCGATCTGCCGATTACGTGCCAATATGGCACAGTGCAAGGTCAAGATGACAGTGCAGCCATTTCGCGGGCCGGCCGAACGCGGAGTAGCAGGGCCGATCAGATGCCCAGAGTGTCGCGCAACCGTGCCATTTCGCGTCCCGCTGCGGCGGCATCGGGATCGAGGATCAGCTCGACTGCATCGGCCAACCGCTCTGCATCGCCAAACCATGCCCGTTGGGCAGAGGCTGCCGCCATTCTTGTCCATTGCGCCTGATCGGTTGCAAGCATCAGCATGGAGCGCGCGATACCTTCCTTGCTGGCCGGCTCCACCAGCAGGCCGTTCACCATGTTGCGCACCAACGCGTCGCCTGCACCCACCGGCAGCGAAGCGATGACGGGCAAGCCAAGCGCGACTGCTTCGTTCACGACGAGACCCCATTGCTCCTCGCCACTGACCAGGACCAGCGCGAGCGCCTGGGCAAGTTGCCGCGCGACATCGACAGGGCCAAGGAAGCCGGTAAACACGACCTTCTCACCGATGCCAAGCGACAGGACCATCTGGCGCAGCTCCGCTTCCAGCGGCCCTGACCCTGCAAGCACCAGTCGCCGCGCCATGGTGCCGGCAAGGCGCACATATTGCGCATACCCCGCCAGCAGCAGCGGCAGGTTCTTCTTTTCGACAAATCTGCCGACAAACAGGAAGTCGCGCTCTTCGTATGGGGTCCCACTAGGCGCGACTTGTTGCTCCGATTGCGCACGCACCCGCTTTACACCGATGGTGTCGTAACCCGGCAGCACCGGGCGATTGCGAAAGCCCAGAAAACGCATGTAGCGGTACTGCCGCGCGCCCGCGACTATGGCAGCGCTGTAAGGAACCAGAACGCAGGATTTCACCAATTCGAACAGCACCGAACGTTGCTTGTCGTCGAACTTTGAATCGTTCATCGCGATCACCTGCACACCGAGCAGTCGCAGGGTGACGCTGAGCGCGATCACATCCGATCGCGAGTAGGGCACGCCGATAAACACGTAATCGCATCTGCGCAGCACACGCAGCTGAGCCCCAAAGCGTTCGCCAAATGACAGGCTTTCGCGGTTCCGGCCCGGGAAAAGCGTGATCTTGCGTGCGCCGGCAACATCGCCCGAAGGCTCCCAGGCGTAGGTGTGCGTCGCGGTCGCCATTTCCACCGCAAGCACCTGCGCCTTGCCTGTCAGCCTGCGGGCCACCGCCTCGCACCGGTCGATGTGGTAAGCGCCGAACTGCGACCAGACGAGCGCTATGCGCAGCGGCCGCTGCCGCCTTGCAACCCGGTTCATTCCTGCTTTCCTGCACAGCGGCCCGACAGGCCGGAGATGACGCTGTGGGCCGGGACATGCATGGCGCCGTGCTATAGGCAGCAGCAACAGGGCTGGCAATCGGCCGCGTCATAAGCATAACGCAGCACCTGCCAGCCGACCCGGTCGATCAGTCGAGATAGTCCAGCGCAACCTTGTAACCGGCGCTCGGCAATGTCAGCGGCTGACTGCCATTGTTGCGCACCCGCACGGCAACCGTGTTGTCCGCCGATACTCGTGCCAGCATCTGTGCACTGCCTGGCAAGACAGACGTGCAGGCGACCCGTACGTTCATCAGCGGCCGCGCGCCATTCACGGTCAGCATCACTTCGTCGGACATTTCACCCGGCGCAATCGCCGCGCCGCCCTTCTGCATGGTCGCCGTGACATTGCCGCTCAGGACTGCATGTGGCGTCAGTGGAAACCAGAAATAGCCATCTGTCTCGAAAATCGCATGCCCGCCTTTGAGCATGATCATCCGCCGATCAAGCCGGGTGGCAGAAATCTGCACCGCGAGCGGTGCGGTGCCGTCGTTGAACAGATGTAGCTGCGCACCACGCGGCAGCCTGTTCTGCGGCGACGGCAGTTTCACAGGCCAGATGCCGACCGGATTGCTGGAATGCACCCCTACATAACTGTAGCGAAGGTCGAGCGTCGATGATCCCGTCTCGATGTTCGCCACCGAAAACTGCGTCGTCTTGAGCGCGATCCGGCCGACTGCGACACCGAAGTCGGGCGGCGAACCAATGGCTTCGGGCATCTTGAGCGTCTCGCCCATGATCTCGCCTACATGCAGCCGGTCACCAAGCGACTGGCTCCAGATTACCGGCGTGGTGATCTGCGCATTGTTCTTGACCCCGTTAGCCGTGCGTTCGCAGATCAGCCGCTGCACCGTACAATCATAGGTGCCGCGGCTTCCTGCAATGGCCGAATTGCTGGAGAAGGCGATCGCCTGGGCCAGCGGTGTTCCTTCCACCCGCACGATCGCCTCGCCCACATGAGCGCCATAGACGTTGAAATAACCGTTACCAAAGCGCAGGAACGTGTCGGTCAGGATGACCCGTTCGATCTGGTTCCAGCGCAGCGGCCAGAACTCTCCGGACCGCTCGACCACGACCGTGCCCATCGACAGGCTCGGAGTGTAGTCACGCGCATCTGCTGCATCGCTCCACCATCCTGCCATCAGACCGCTGGCCATGCCGCAATCCCTGATCGTCAGCGCGCCGATCCGGCTTGCGCCATAGCCGCTCGCCCCCTCCAGCGCCTGATGCGCATCATGGATGACGATCTTTTCGGCAATGATCTCTCCGCGGTCGCTGTCACGTGAAAAACTGGGGCCGGGATTGAAAGCATCTGCGTCGGTATTGGCAAGTTCCAGCCGGCCTTTCTGGTAGATGGAACCATGCAACCTGCCACCCTGGTAGAACAATTCGCCTCTGAACCCGTCGATGCAGATCATGCCGTCGAACACGACATCACCCACATGCCGGTCGTTTTCCAGCCAGATGCCCTTGTCGAGAATATCCCAGCCCGATCCGTCGGCGTTGAGCTTGTAATAATCCTCTTCTCCCGTCAGCCCGCCAGTTGCCGAACGGGCAATGCCGCCTCGCAAGGTCCAGTCGCCCCGCAGGATCAAGGTGGCAAGCTCATCGTAATCGGCAGGTCGCACGGTGCGGCCGCGCAGGAAAATCAAGCCACCACGCCAATGGCGATTTTTCGCGATTTTCTGTGTGTTGGCAAGGATTGCCGGATCCGACCCATCATTGCAGCGGCGGTGCAACGTCGTTCCGCCCGCGGCGGCACGCATTTCCTGACGGCTGTTGATGATGATGGGGTGGCCGGTAAAATCGCTGTTGATGTCGCTGCCGTCGCTGGTCGGAGTACGCAGCGGCGTGCGCAGCGAATAATGCGCTTTGTCGAACCGTGCTCCATTGGCCTTGATGGCCGCTGCGTAGTCCAGCGCCTGCTGAATACCCGGCTGGTGATTGACAGAATGATCCGGCTTGTCGGTGCCGATGACACCGCCTGCCGAAACAGCGATCAGCCCTTCTGCGTCGGGCAGCAGGCGAAAATACCGCCCCTTCTGATCGGCCCAGCAGAACAGAGGGAAACGCGCGCGCAGTTCAGCATTTGCCAGCGCATCGCTCACATAGCTCGCCGTGGCGTTGCCATTGCCGGCATGGCCACCTGCAACGATCAGCTCCACCGCATGGTCAAGCGACTGGGCAGCAAGATTGGTGATCCGGTCGACAAGGCCGATGCGCGGTGATCCGGCAAGCAGCGCGCGACTCGCCTTGTCCTGCGCGGCCATTGCGACCGCGCGTGCGATGATATCGAATGCCATCGCTTACTGCCCCAACCGATAGGAAATCGAGCCGCTCGTTACCTTCATGTCGAGGTAGAGCGCGGCGCCCTCTTCCGCTTCTTCCCACACCGGTTCGCAGATATTGGTGCTGTATTCGCCGTAAGGCAGGCCAGCTGCGGTCAGCCCGAAAGTCGTGGCGCCGCCATCTGTCGACCGCAACAGCCTGACCGTGCCTTGCCAGGTGCCGGACAGTACCAGCATGACCGCGCGTCCCGGCCGGGGCAGGAACGGCCCGGCGCGCTTGTCAAGAGTAGCCTTGCCGCTCATTGGCGGCGGTCCTGCAGGCGTGGCAAAGGTCACCGGCAGCGGAGCACCTGACGACACCTGCTGCGATGAACCGCTCTGGTTTGCAAACGCCATCGCAAATTCAGGCGTATATCCAGCAGGTGAGAGTATTGGCTTGGGCATTTGCAAGATCCTTCGATGACAGACTTACCTGCTCCATCACCCATCTGGTTATCTGTAGGAAAATAAAAGATCGCGCGATATTCGGCAGGGCCAAGCGGCGAACGACGGTGTAGGAGTGCGGCATATGAACATAGCGGTCTTCCATCCTGGCACGCAGCACAGCTGGCAGACCGCGCTGGCGCTGCAGCAGCTTGGCCAATTGGCTTGGTATGCCACTTCCATCTTCTATCAGCCGGACCGTTTCCCGTATCGTCTGGAGCGGCTGCTGCCGGAACCGCTGGCAAGCAGGCTTCACCATGAGTTCGGCAGGTTCAGTCACCCCGCGCTCGATCCGGCGCTGGTGCGTACGGCAGGACTGGCGGAATGGGCAGAGCGCCTGCTGGCACGGGCGGGCTGGCGCAGCCTGGCCAAGCGGATCGACCGTGCGGGCAATCGCCGCTTTGTCGCAGCACTGGCAAGCGACATCCGTTCTGCCACGCCTTTCTCCCTTTGGGGGTACAGCGGATCGGCCCGCAGCACGTTCGAACTTGCGCAGCAATATGGACGAAGCTGCATCCTTGACCGGACCAATGGTGATTTCCGCATCTACAACGCCATGATGGCGCAGGTCCGCGAGCGATATGCCGCCTGGTTCCTGCCATCGGAAGAACGCGTGCCGGAACGGATTATCGAGGATGATGCGCAGGAGTATCGGCTTGCCGATACGATCCTGGTCGGAAGCGAATTTGCCGCTACAACCATCCGTTCGGCAGAGCGTGATCCGGTCATCGACGCCAGGCTGCGGGTGCTGAACTATTGCTATGACGAGCAACTGTTTGCCGCCTGTCCGTCGCCGCAGCCGGTCGATCGGACCAGGCCGGTCCGGTTCTTGTGGATGGGGCTGGTCATTCCGCGCAAGGGCATCCAGCATGTGCTTGAAGCGATCGCCATGATCCCGCCCAGCGCCGCGCAGCTTACCATCGTGGGTGACATGAAGCTGCCGCGCGACATCTTTGCCCGTTATCGCGATCGCGTTACCTATCTTCCGACAGTGCCGCGTTCGGCAGTGCCAGCGATCATGGCAGACCATCATGTATTGCTGTTGCCCAGCCATTTCGAAGGGGCGGGGATCACCCTGTACGAAGGGCTCGCCGCGGGATGCGCGTTGATCCAGTCGGATCGCTGCGCGCTAGCCGTGACTCCGCAGACCGGCGTGCAGATCGGCGCCCCCGGTACTGCTGCTGTCCATGCCGCCATGATGGAGGCTATCGAGGATCGTGACCGGCTGGATGGCTGGCGCGCCGCCGCGCAGGCGTCTGCACGCGCTTACAGTTTTGCCAATTACCGCAACAATATCCGCCAGCTGCTCACCGACATCGGCATCTAGCCTGCGCCGACAAGTTCCCGCGCCCGCACGCGCAGGTCACGCCAGGCCGCCCGAAAGTCCGCTTTTGAAAACAGGCTCGCGCGCCGCACCTCGATGATCAGCCGCAGCAGCATCGCACCGTCAAGCACTACAAGCGCGAGCGCCGCGCCTACGACGCCGAGGGGCCCGGTCATCAACCACGCAAGCGCCAGCGAGACAAGGCACATGGCAAGGTAGAACACGGCATATCCCGCGTGACGGTTGACCGACAGCAACATGTTGGACAGCGCCATCCACGTGCCGTTGCACGCCATGACTGCCGCCATCGTGACGACCAGTGCGTGCTCCGGTTTCACGACCCCGCCGGTCCAGACAGACACGATCGATCGACCGAACAGCGACAGCACGAAAAAAGCAGGGATCAGCACGACGCCACAGGTGCCAAGGCTCAGGATCAGCAATGCAGCTTGCCGCGTGCGTGCCCCGGTGGCGCTTGCAATCGAGAAGACCGGCATGGCGGCACTGCTGACCATGTTGGTCATCTGCACGCCAAGCCTGGTGAGCGTACGGACAGCGGTGAATACCGGAACCGCTGCAACCCCGGCCAGCGCGCCGACAATCGCCACGCTTCCTTGCAGCGACAGTGCAAACCCTGTCGGCAAGGCAAGCGCCGCAAGCGCGGGCCGGCCCAGCCGCCTGAGTTCCGCCACGCTGAATTCCGCCCGGCCGGAGGCAGGCTTCGCCACCAGTTCAGGCGCAGCAGATCGCAACCACAGCGCAAACAGCGGCAGCGCAGCGGCTCTGGTTCCAAGATAGCACAGCGCCACCTGCACAAGGCCCGCCCCCAGCAGCACCGCTGCAATTGCAAGAATTGTTTCAGCGACAAAGACGGAGGTATAGGCCAGCCCTGCCTGCGCCCATCGATCGCTGGCCCGCAGCCCGGCAATAATTCCGTTCATCTGCAAGGAACATGCTCCGTAGCCAACCAGCAGCATGGCGACGCCTGCTGCATGACCGCCCGTTGCCGCTTGTGCAAAAGCAAGCATGCCGGGCGCCAGGAGGAACAGCAGCAGTGCTGCCACAATCAGGACGATGCCGCCCGCCAGCAACAATGCGCCGCGCATGGTGCGATAGGTCATGACACACTGTGCATGATTGCCTGCCGCGCGTGTCATGATCATGTCATTGGTAGCTGCCGAAGTCAGGCCAAGGTCACTGATCGCAAGATAGGATGGGATGGTGAACAGCAGCAGCCAGACGCCATAGGTTTCAAGCCCCCAGACGGTCGCGAACACCGGCACGGCAAGCAATTGCCCGGCAACCTGCGCCAATTGCCCATAACCCAGCGCACCGATATTGCGCGCAAGCCGCGAGTGGCGAAGCTGCCGCAGGCCGTGGCTCACTCTCCTGCCTGTACGAGCGCGGACGCGGCTTTGTCGAAGTCAGCGACGATGCTGTCCCGATCCCAGCGCTCGGCAGCGCGGGCCAGCGCTGCCTCGCCGCAGGCGCTGGCAAGCTGCGGTTCATCGACAAGCTTGATGATGGCATCAGCAAAGGCCTGCGGATCGCCTGGCGCAACGGCAATTCCGCATCCTTCGACTTCGGCAAACAGGCCGGTGCCAGGAAGCGCGGTGGCGACCACCGGTCTGCCGGATCGCAGCATGTTGGTCAGTTTGGAAGGCAGCACCAGGTCTGCTGCTCCTGCAATCTGCGGCAGCAGATGCACGCTGGCGAGCGACAGCAGGTCGCCCATGCGCTGCGCTGGCTGAAGATCATGCAATTGCACATTGTCCAGATGCGCGCTCGATGCCGCCAGCTGCTCCCGGTTCGGCCCTTCGCCACAGATGATGAACAATATGTCCGCCCGCTTCTCCAGAAGCGCTGCGGCGGCAATGACAACCTCGATGCCTTGCTTGTTGGCAATGTTGCCTGAATAAAGCGCCACCTTGCGCGCGCCAATGCACCATTGCTGCCGATACGCCGTGTCATCGGACCTCTCGAAGCCAAAGGCGGCATTGCTCCAGTTGCGCAGTTCACGGATGCGCGGTGGTGCCACGCCTTTTTCTTTCAGCCTTGCACACATCTGCGGACTGATCGCGGACACCACATCGGCACCTTGCAGCAGGCGCCGCTCCATTGTCATTGCGATTGCCAGAAGCCAGCGTGCTGCAATTGACCCATCACGCAGCAGCCCGGTGGCAACGGCAGCTTCGATTTCGAAGTCCTGAACATGCACCCACAAGCGGGCTCCGGCGATCCGCGCCGCGCACCAGCCCACCGCTACGGAAAGCAGGGAAGGGGCGACCACGAACACCAGGCCGGGCCGGGTGTAAGCGTCGGCGTCAGCACGGGTACGGGCTCGGAGCATTGCCGGGATGAAAGCCGTGGCAGCAAAGCTGGCATGATGCAGCAGGCGGCGCAACCCGCTCGGCTGTCGCGGAATGTAATGGGGAACACGCGTGACCCGCACCCCGTTTTCCAAGGCGGTATGAATGCCGCGCGCCTGATCGCGATAGGCGCGCCATTGCGGATAGTAAGGCTTGCCAGCCACCACGCACACCTGCGCGCCGCGCGCTGCCATCGCCTCTGCCAGCCCTGCTGTATAAGGACCGATCCCGACCGGCTCAGGCGTGTAGTTGAGACCGATGAACAGCAGCTTCATGGAGCCGTGCCGCTCTGCCATCACTGCAGCGCGCCGGCGTCGAGGAACTGCGCGTAGCTGTCCGCGATCCCGTCGCGCAGGCCGATCGACGGCTTCCAGCCAAGTGCGCGCAATCTGGCGCTGCTCATCAATTTGCGCGGCGTGCCGTCGGGCTTCCGTGTGTCGAACACCAGCCTGCCGGTATAGCCCACAATGTCGCAGACCAGCCGGGCAAGATTGGCAATGCTGATCTCTTCTCCGAAACCTACATTCACAGGCTGCGCCGACGTGTAATTGCGCAGCAGGAATATACAGGCATCGGCCAGATCGTCGACATGCAGGAACTCTCGCGTGGGAGTGCCGCTGCCCCATACTTCCATGGCAGGCGCATGACCGCGCTTGGCCTCATGCGCCTTGCGGACAAGGGCAGGCAGGACATGGCTTGATGCAGGATCGTAATTGTCGCCCGGCCCGTAAAGATTGGTCGGCATGGCACTGATGCAGTCAAAGCCATATTGCCGCCGGTAAGCCTGGCACAGCTTGATGCCCGCGATCTTGGCAATGGCGTACGCTTCATTGGTCGGCTCAAGCGGGCCGGTAAGCAACGCATTTTCTGCAATCGGCTGCGGCGCCAGTCGCGGGTAGATGCAGGACGAGCCGAGGAACAGCAGCTTACTAGCGCCGTGACAGTGCGCAGCCTCGATCACATTTGCCACGATCATCAGATTGTCATACAGGAATTGCGCAGGAAAGCTGTCATTGGCAAGGATGCCGCCGACCTTTGCCGCCGCAATCACGACGATATCGGGCGTGTTGTGGGAAAACCAACCGCGCACCTGTTGCTGTTCGCGCAGATCGATGTCGCGCGGGGCAGTCAGGATCGTGCAATTCTCGCGTTGAAGCCGCCGCACGATCGCAGAGCCGACCATCCCGCGATGTCCGGCGACATAGACCCGCTTTGCGGCAAGTTCATACGCCATCAGCCGGCTGCGCGAATATCGGCAGCCACTGGGGAGCCGGCGTCATCGGAGGCAGACCGCATCAGCGCAAGGTCAGCCGCGACCATTTCGCTTGCAAGCTCCCGCACCTGTGTTTCATGCCGCCAGCCAAGCCTTTGATGCGCCTTGGCCGGATCGCCAATCAACAGTTCGACTTCGGTCGGCCGGAAGTAGCGAGGGTCGACCTCCACAAGGCAGCGGCCAGTCTTTGTACAATAGCCCTTCTCATCCACGCCAGAGCCGCGAAAGACGATGGGAATGCCTGCATCCTCGAATGCCCAGCGGACAAATTCGCGCACCTGCGTTGTCTCGCCTGTGGCAAGCACGTAATCGTCGGGCTCGTCCTGCTGCATCATCAGCCACATGCCGCGGACATATTCGCGGGCATGACCCCAGTCGCGCCGGGCGTCCAGATTGCCGAGGTAGAGCCGCTCCTGGCGGCCGAGGCTGATTGCGGCGGCCGCCCGCGTTACCTTGCGCGTGACAAAGGTTTCGCCGCGCAACGGGCTTTCATGGTTGAACAGGATGCCGTTCGACGCATGCATGCCATAGGCTTCGCGATAGTTGACGGTGATCCAATAGGCGTAAAGCTTGGCTGCGCCATAGGGCGAGCGGGGATAGAACGGCGTCGTCTCGCGCTGCGGTACTTCCTGCACCAGCCCGTACAGTTCCGATGTCGATGCCTGATAAAAGCGGGTCTTTTTCTCCCGCCCCAGAATGCGGATCGCTTCCAGCAGGCGCAAAGTTCCGATGCCATCTGCATTCGCGGTGTATTCCGGCGTCTCGAAGCTGACCGCGACATGGCTTTGCGCGGCCAGATTGTAGATTTCGGTGGGCTGGGTCTCCTGGACAATGCGGATGAGATTGGTCGCATCGGTAAGGTCGCCATGATGAAGGTAGAATTGCTGATCCTTGGTATGCGGATCTTCGTAAATCTCCTCGATCCTGCCGGTGTTGAAAGACGATGAACGCCGTTTGACCCCGTGAACTTCATATCCCTTGTCGAGAAGCAGCCGCGACAGATACGCTCCGTCCTGCCCCGTCACGCCGGTGATCAGCGCAACCTTGCGTGCATCCTTCACATTACTCTCCCGACAAAGGCGCGGATGGTCAGCGCTGCGGAACGGCGAAGCTGCCCGTGACGCGGCCCGATGTCGAGCTTGCGCCTGGCGTCACGGCGGACGTGGCTGCGCTGCTGCCATCCACGCTTGATACCCCGCTGGCGAGATCGATTACCAGCCTGCCGCCGTTCAGTGTATCGGAGCCGCGTCGCAAGGCCACATCGCCGACCAGCGTGATGATACGGCGATCAAAATCGTACACGCCGACTGCTCCACGCGCGGTTTCACTGCCGCGTGACACTTCTACTCCGCCTGTTGCGGTGATCCGCTGGATGCGGAGCGTTCCCGCATCGGTGTAGTTCACGATCGTGCGCGCTGCCGTCAGTCGCAGATCGCCTTGTGAAACGACCACATCGCCTGACAAGACGACGCGATTGTCCCTGTCCTGCAGCTCGATCCGGTCAGCCGCGTAATCGACAGGCTGATTGGAATTGAAGCCCGCGATGGTCTGAGCAAGAAGCTGATCGACGCCCGCCAGTAAGACGCCGGTGGACGCCAATGACACGATCAGCACACCGGCACGCCAGCGCGACAGCCTTGCAGCAACAACGGGCATGGTCCTGAGTGGCGGCAGCAATCGGGTCATCATGGCACCTTCAGTTTTCCTGGCGTCATCCGCAGCCGGGCATTGCCGATAAGCGAAACCGTCCGCTGCTGCAAATCCGCCTCGATCCGATCCGCGCTGAAGGAACCGGCAGGAACGGTGCCTTCAACCCGTCCGTCGCCGACCAGCGCCTTGTCGCGAAGGTCGATGGCGACATTGCGCGCCATCATGCGGTAACCGTCCGCTGCTTCGAAATGGACGGTACCCGGGATCATCACAGATTGCCGGTCCATGTCGTAAACGCCTCGCCGGGCGGTAAGCTGCGCCGGACCTTCCGACAGAAGCAGGCGCGCGGTCACGTCGTCAATACCCACACGCGCGGTTTCACGCGAGCGTTGCACTGCACTTCCCGCCATGAGGGAGAACGGACGCGCATCCTTGTCCAATCCGCGATACATCGCTTTCTTGACTGTCATGCGGTTCTGCGTCAGCGCAACCTTGTTGCGGTCAAGAAGGAAGCTTATTTCGCTGCGCGGCGTCAGCGGCGCAAGCACCATCGCGGCTGCCAGCGCAAGGATCGCCACCGGCAGCACAATCGACAGGATCCGGATCAGCCGGTCATGCCCGCCGCCCGGCTCCGCGAGGTGCCGGCGCTTGTCGCGCATGATTTCGGCCTGGGCGGTCATGCCCTGTTATCTAGAGCGACGGGCGCCGAAAGGAAGCGATATGCCGTCATGCCTCGTGGCTGAATATATCCCGGTCTTCCCAACCTGCGATATCAAGCATCGCGCGCGCGGGCAGGAAATCGAAACAGGCTTGCGCCACTGCCACGCGGTTTTCCCGCTCCAGACGCTCGCGAAAAACGGCGACCAGCTGGTGCAGGTAACGCACGTCCGAGGCGGCGTAATCCTTCTGCGCGTCGTTGAGGACAGGCGCGCCCCAGTCGCTTGACTGCTGCTGTTTGGAAATATCCTTGCCCAGCAATTCGCTGACGAGGTTTTTCAGCCCGTGCCGATCGGTGTAGGTGCGGGTCAGCTTGCTGGCGATCTTGGTGCAGAACACAGGCGCTGCCATGACGCCCAGATAATACTGGATGGCGGCAAGATCGAAGCGGCCGAAATGATAGAACTTTTCCCGCGATCGATCCGCCAGAACCGCCTTCAGATTGGGCGCATCGAAGCTGCTTGCCGGCGAAAAGCGGACCAGATGCTCGTCCCCTTGGCCATCCGAAATCTGCACGACGCAGAGCCGGTCGCGCCGGGTGACGAGCCCCATCGTTTCGGTGTCCACCGCCACGGCGCCGGGTGCAAGCACATCGGGGGGCAGGTCTTCTTCATGAAAATACACTGTCATGGCCACGCCTTTAGGGGTAAACTGCACAAAGGAAAAGGGTGCCTGCTACCGGTGTCCTGTGACAACCGGCAGGCAGATGCGCGGTTTGCCAGCGCCTGCCGCCAGGAAAGAACCCATGTCGCTGCCCATTGAACGCCCGAACAATCGCATTTGCAACAGCCAGGTGGCGGCCAGTCATCAGGTTACAGGCCATCAGGTTACCGGCCATCAGGTTACCGGCCATGAGGTTATAGGCCATCAGGCAACAGACCCGGAGTTTGCAGGCCCGCAGTGTACAGCTTCGCAGTTTCCAGATGCGGTGCCCGGTAGCTGGGCCGGAATCTTGCAACCGGTGCAGCAGGAGATGCGCGCAATCGCAGAATGGCTAAGATTGCAGGCGGACAGCGGAGCCATCATCTATCCCGCGGCAGGCGACCGGCTGCGGGCGCTGGAGCTTACCGCACCTGACATGGTGCGGGTTGTGATCCTGGGACAGGATCCATACCATGGGCCCGGTAAGCGCGTTGCCGGACAGAACAACGCCGATGTGGGCAAGCCCGATCAGGGCAGCGCCGGGCAGGCGCACGGACTGTCCTTTTCCGTTCCCCATGGCCAGCGTTTGCCGCCATCCCTGCGCAACATCTACAAGGAACTTGCTGCAGATTGCGGCATCATCCCCCCGGCGAGCGGCGATCTGACCCGTTGGGCCGAACAAGGCGTGCTGCTGCTGAATGATGTGCTGACGGTCGAGGCAGGCAGGGCGGCCTCTCACCGCAAAGAAGGGTGGGAAGCGGTGACAGATGCCATTGTCTCAGCGGTCGCTACAACGCAGTCACCCAGCGTCTTTATCCTGTGGGGCAGTCACGCACAGGCCAAGGCTGAACGGATCCCGGCACTGGGCGCCGATAGCATCCATTGCATCATCCGTTCGCCGCATCCAAGCCCACTATCCGCGCATCGTGGGTTCTTCGGCTCACGCCCGTTCAGCCGTGCCAACGCCTTTCTGGAGGCGAACGGGCGCGGCCGGATCACCTGGTAGTGTTCAGGCCGGCTCGTCCACTTTCAACGTGCCGCGGCGCAGCTGGTCGCGTTCCATGCTTTCGAACAGCGCCTTGAAATTACCCTCGCCAAAGCCTTCGTCGCCCCGGCGCTGGATGAATTCGAAGAACACCGGTCCCACATTGGCCTCGGCAAAAATCTGGAGCAGCAGGCGTGGCTCGCCCGGCTTGCCATCCGGGCCAAGCGTGGTGCCATCGAGCAGGATGCCGCGCCGGCGCAGTTCATCCACCGCAACGCCATGGCCGGGCAGCCGCTCTTCCAGCATCTCGTAATAGGTTTCGGGCGGCGCGGTCATGAACGGCACGCCGCTCTGTTTCAGGCTGTCCCAGGTCCTGAACAGATCGTCGGAGATGAACGCGATGTGCTGAATGCCCTCGCCGTTGAAGGCGCGCAGGAACTCGTCGATCTGGCCCTTGCCGCCGTCGCTTTCCTCGTTCAGCGGGATACGGATCTTGCCATCGGGCGCGGTCAGCGCCTTCGACGTCAGCCCGGTGTATTCGCCCTTGATGTCGAAAAAGCGAATCTCGCGAAAATTGAACAGCTTTTCGTAATAATCGGCCCAGTAGGCCATGCGCCCGCCATAGACATTGTGCGTCAGATGATCGATCCGGTCGAGGTTCGCTCCGACTGGATGGCGGTCGACACCGGGCAGATATTCAAAATCAATGTCATAGATCGACAGGCGGTCCGGCTCGCCATTGTCATAGCGGTCAACGAGGTAGATGATGGCGTTGCCGATGCCACGAATGGCAGGCAGCCGCAATTCCATGGGGCCGGTTTCCACCTCGACCGGTTCAGCCCCGCGCTTCAGCAATTCATCATAAGCGTGGCGCGCGTCCCTGACGCGGAACGCCATGCCGCATGCGCTTGGGCCATGCTCCCGACTGAAGAACCAGGCGGGGCTTTTCGGTTCGTAATTGGTGACAAGGTTGATCTCGCCCTGTCGCCACAGCTCCACATCCTTGGACCGGTGACGCGCGACCTTCGTGAAGCCCATCGCCTCGAACACAGGTTCCAGCACACCCTTGTCAGGCGCGGAAAACTCGATGAATTCGAAGCCGTCTAGGCCGATCGGATTTTCGAACAGGTCGGTCATGTCTGATCCTTTGCGTTTCTGTGCATCGGGTAGATGGCATCGGTGTCGCGCGCTTCGCCGGGCACAAAGGCTTCCTTGTCGCGATAGGCGGTGTAGATCGGCCCGAAATCCAGATCGACCAGCCCGTCGATCAGCTGCTGCGTGCTGTCGAGGACGAAATAGACTTTCTGGAAATCGTCGATGGCATAGGCTGTGCGCATCACCCGCTCCGGATCGAACCGCAGGCGCAGGACATCGGGATCAGTGACGGAAAACACCGTCTCGCCCGCCGATGACACAATGCCTGCACCGAATGCCTTCAGCCCCTTGGGCGTATCGAGCAGTCCGAATTCGACCGTGTACCAGTAGATGCGCGCCAGCATATCGAGCGCATCCATCGCCATCGCGCGTTCCCCCGCCTGTCCATAAGCGGCAAGGAAATCGGCAAACGCCGGGTCGAGCAGCATGGGCACATGGCCAAAGAAATCGTGGAACAGATCGGGCTCGACCAGATAATCAAGCTCGTGCTCCTCCCTGATCCAGCGGGTCACGGGAAAGCGCCGGTTGGCAAGATGGTCGAAGAACGTCTCGTCGGGAATGAATCCCGGCACCGCCACCAGCTGCCAGCCCGTTGCCTCTCCGATCAGCCGGTTGGCATCGTTGAAACGCGGAATCCCGGCTGCGCAATCGAGCCGGTTGAGCCCCATGAGAAAGCCGGGCGCTGCATGGTGCTGCACCAGCGCGCCTTGACGGGCATAGAGCCGCCGCCAGCGGTCATGCTCCTGTTCGCTGTAGCTGTCCCAATCCTGCGTGACGGTCCAATCGTCCGCGGCCCGGCTGTAATCACCACGCAGGCCGCTCGTGCTTTTGGCAGTGGCTGGTGTTTCCATAATATTGTCGCACCTGTTACCATCCAGCGTCGCGGTTCATTCCGGCCGAACGATGGCGGTGCATGTCCGGCAGGAGGGACGTCGCCGATCCTCCCGGACATGATTACAGATGAAACGGCTTTTTTGCAACGCGCCTGTTCCCGCTTTGCAAAGCCAGTCTCAATGTGCCGCCTGTTCTCCACGTTCCACACCGCTGGCGGCAAGCTGCGCATCGACCTGCGCCATCAAGCGCTCCAGCCCTGCATCACTGTCGCTTTCGGCGCGCGCGACCAGCACGTCCTGCGTGTTTGATGCGCGCAACAGCCACCAGCCATCGGCATTGGTGACGCGCACGCCATCTGTATCATCGACATCGTCGGCGCTGCCGGTCAGCCGCTCCTTAACCTCGTCCACGACCGCAAACTTGCGGCTTTCATCCACCTGGAAGCGCAGTTCGGGCGTGTTGATCATGCCGGGCATGTCGCCGCGCATCTGCGTTACGCTGCGGCCGAGTCGCGCCGACGCGACGAGCAGGCGCACGCCGGCGTAAAGCGCATCGTCATATCCGTAATAATCATCACGGAAAAACACATGTCCGCTCATTTCCCCAGCCAGCGGCGCATCAGTTTCCTTCATTTTGGACTTAATCAGGGAGTGGCCTGTTTTCCACATCAGCGGCTTGCCGCCATGCTCTGCCACCATGTCGAACAGCGCCCGGCTCGCCTTCACATCGGCGATAACCGTCGATCCCGGCAGGATCTTGAGCAGATCCTCGGCAAAGATCATCAGCAGCTGATCGCCCCAGATCACGCGCCCGTCACCGTCGATCGCACCTATTCTGTCGCCGTCCCCATCTAGAGCAACTCCAAAATCGAGCTTCTTGCCAGCGACAATTTTCTTAAGGTCCGCCAGATTCTTCTCATCAGTTGGATCAGGGTGATGATTGGGAAAATGACCATCAACGTCGGTGAAAAGAAGGAAGTGCTCCCCGGGCAGTCTGGCAGTGAGCAACTCGACAGCGGGGCCCGCAGCACCGTTGCCGGTGTCCCAGGCCATGCGCAGGGAGGAGAGCCGCTCCCGCTCGACCGGGGAAAGCGCAGCGATGGGGGCGAGGAGGCGGGTGATGTATTCGTCCATCACATCGCGCCGCTCGACAGTGCCGGTCCCGTCGATCCAGTCTCCGGCAGCGGCCATCCTGCCGAGTTCGAGGATGTCGGCCCCGAAGAACGGCCGTCCAAGAAATACCATCTTGAAGCCATTATAATTGGCGGGATTGTGGCTGCCTGTTATCTGAATGCCGCCATCTACCTGTTCGGATGACGCTTCTGCGTAATACAGCATCGGGGTTGGCCCCATCCCGACCTGCACCACGTCGCAGCCGCTGGCATTGAGCCCTTCGCAAAGCGCATGTTCAAGGACTGGTGAGCTGACGCGCCCGTCATACCCCACCACGACCTTGCTGCCGCCGGCACGTTTCAGCAACGTTGCAAAACCGCGACCGATCGCGCGCGCGTCGTCTGGCCCCAGCGTTTCGCCGATGATGCCTCTGATGTCGTATTCGCGCAGGACTGTGGAATTGAACTGATGGGACATGATGACCTTTCGACTTGATGGCATGGTCCGTCGCTAAACTGTTCGAACCTGCAGAAGTTTGTTGTAAGCGCACCCGGCGTGCACAGCCTGTCTTTACTGATGCGTCTTGGACGGCAATTGTTCCAGCAGCAGGTCACGCGCTGCATCGATCCGGTACATCGCCTCTGCGCTTCCGCCATGATCGGGATGCGCATCAAGGACAGCCCGCCGATGTGCAGCGACGATGTCCTGACGCCCTGCTCCCGCTGGTAGCTGCAGAACTTCGCGAGCATTGACAAGCTGGTCCTGCCGCTGCCGGGCAGCGGTCGTGCTGGTTTGCCACAATTGCCAGGGCCAGGCGTTGAACACCATGCGGCACATGATGATCGCCAGGAAGACAAGAATGAGGAGCTTTGCCAACGCCGGAGCCTAGAGGGAGAATGTGGCAGGCGCATCGGCCTGCTGCCGCGCCGGCATGGGCAGGTTAAGCCCCTTCAACAAGCTTCGCAGTTCCTGCCGCGCGACCAGATGGCTGGTAGCGAGTTCGCCCAGATGCCCCTTGTCCAGCAGGGTGAGGCCGGACGGGAACAACTCACGATAGATGACGCGCTCTGACAATCCCTGGATTGCGCGAAAGCCTACCCGCTTTGCAAGCTCGGCCAGCGCTTCGTTGATGCGCCGCATATTGCGGGCTTCGATGTGCTGTGTCCGATTGCGCACGACCACCCAGTCCATTTCCCGACGTTCGCCATTGATCGTGCTCAAGCCGCGCTTCTTGCGCGCTTCCCAGATCATCTCGGCGTAGAAAGACAGGCGCCGCACCTTGAAGGTTTCGGCATCGACCTGTCCGATAAGATCGAAATCGACGAAACTGTCGTTGAGCGGGGTTACGAGCGTGTCAGCCTGAACGGCGACATGGCGAGCATATTTGTCGTCACGGCCCGGGGTGTCGAAGATGAGGAAATCGCAGCCGGCGCCGATCTCCTCCGCCAGCGCATCGAGATCTTCGGTGGTGGGTCCAGAAAACACGGCGACCGACGCGCCGGGAAGTGCGATGCTGCGGCGCCGCTCTGTTTCGACGCGGTTTTCAAAGTAGCGGTAGAAGGTCGCCTGCCTGAAATCGAGGTCGATCGCTGCCACGCGAGCCCCTTGATAGGCAAGCGCCACCGCTGTGTGAACCGCGGTGGTGGATTTGCCCGTACCGCCCTTTTCGTTGGCGAAGACCAGCCGGTGCGGCCCCGAGAACGGCCGGCTTTGCGGAGCGCGGGAGCCGGGTCCTGATTGCTCGATCGCTGAAAAATCGTTCAAGTCGTTTCTCTTTCGCCATTCGTCCCATGCAGCGCCTGTCACGCAACAACGCGCTTGTCGAGAACGCGCGTGCCGCTAGACGCATCAGGAACATGCAGCAACAGCCATAAGGGAGGATCTGGCGCGTGCAAACACTCCACGCAATCATACCGCTGCGACAGACGATCGCGGATTTGCGCAAGGCGGCCGGACCGGATGCGCGGCTGGCGCTCGTGCCGACGATGGGTGCTCTTCACGATGGACATCTGGCGCTGGTGCGCGCAGCCCGGCAACAGGCGCAGATCGTCGCGGTATCGATCTTCGTCAACCCTCGGCAGTTCGGCGCCAACGAGGATCTGGATGCCTATCCGCGCACGCTCGCCGCCGATGCCGCCTTGCTGGAGGCGCAGGGCGTGGACGTGCTCTGGGCACCTGCTGTCAGCATGATGTATCCCCATGACTACGCCACCAACATATCTGTAGGAGGGGTAAGCCAGGGTCTTTGCGGTGCGGATCGTCCAGGTCATTTCGACGGAGTGGCGACCGTGGTGCTCAAGCTGTTCAATCAGGTCGCACCTGACCTTGCGTTCTTCGGAGAAAAGGACTGGCAGCAGCTTGGCGTCATTCGCCGCATGGCGCGCGATCTGGATCTTGCCAAGCCGCATGTCGACGCCATTTACGGTGTGCCCATCGTTCGCGAGCCGGACGGTCTCGCGCTCAGTTCGCGCAACCGTTACCTCTCCGGCGACGCGCGGGTGACCGCAGCTGCGCTGCCGCAGTTCATGCAGGAGGCGGTCCGGGCGATGGCCAAAGGCGACGCGTGCAGCGAGGCGCTTGCCCGTCTGCGCTGCCGGTTGCTCGAGAGAGGCTTCGACAGCATTGATTATGCCGAATTGCGCGACGAACGCAGTCTGTTGCTGCTTGATCGGTTGCAGGAACACGCCCGGCTGTTTGTCGCGGCACGGATCGGCGGGACGAGGCTGATCGACAATCTTGCCGCAACCGTGGGACCGACCCAGGAGGACAGGCGTTCCGGTTCTTGATGGCAGTGCTTGAAAAGAACGATCATTGCGCCATAACGCACTAATAATATAGCGCGGCGAGCCGTTTGGTGCACCGCAGCTCTAACGGAGAGAGACATGGACCTGCGCAAGGACAAGGACAGCAATTCCCCGGCAGCAACGGATCGCGCGCAAGCTTCTGCTGCCGGGCAAACTTCTGCAGGATCCACTGCGGGCGATGCTGCCGCCGGCGGGGCGGACCAGGATCGCGACCCTGCGATGGCCGTCCGGCTGGGCCAGGCAATTACCCGGTCCATGCTGGCAGGCGAGCCGCCCATGGATGCTGCAGACCTTGAGGAAGCCGCCGGCTTCCTGCTCGACACCGCCGCATCGCGCCCGGATGGTGATCCTGCCATTGCCATTGCCACAGGCGGCGACGGACGGCGCGTCATGCGGATCGGCGTCATCAATGACGATATGCCGTTTCTGGTCGATTCGCTTGCTTCCACGGTCGCCGCGCAAGGGCTGGTGATCGACCGGCTGGTGCATCCTGTCGTTGGCGTCGAACGCGATCGGGCAGGATTGCTGGTGGATGTCGGAATGGTCGATGCTGAACGTCTGGAATCGATGATCTATATCGAGACGCCGCGTCAGGATGCCCGGCAGAGACGCGAATTGGAACGTGCGATCGCCGTCACAGTAAGGGACGTGCGCGCCGCAGTGCAGGATTGGCCCAGAATGCGGGCAGCGCTTGCCCATGATGCAACGCGCATCAACGACGAGGAAGGCGCTGAACTGCTGCGCTGGCTTGGCAACGACATGATGACACAATTGGGTCATGTGACGCGCTATCGTGATGGCAGTCATGCAGAGGCGCTGGGTATCTGCCGCAAGAGCGCGACCAGCCTGCTTGCCGACGCGTCTTATGAACGCGCATTCAGGTGGTTTGACGATGCGCGTCAGGGCGGCGGTGCGCGCGCGCCACTGATCGTGAAGTCCAACCTCATCTCCAATGTGCACCGCCGTGTGCCGATTGACCTGTTCATCGTGCCGGTGATGCGCGATGGGACCGTTGCTGCCTTGTCCGTGCATGCCGGCATCTGGACCAGCACTGGCCTTAATGTCGCGCCTGACAAGGTGCCCCGGATGCGGCAGCAGCTTGCGCGGCTGATGGACCGGCTGGGTTTTCGTCCGGGCGGCCATACCGGCAAATCGTTGCAACACGCGCTGACTGCGCTGCCGCACGATCTGGTGATCGGGTTTTCCGATGCGGATGTTGAACGGGTCGCCACGACCATGATCAGCCTGGTGGATCGGCCAAGGCCGCGCGTTGCACTGGTGGAGGCGCCGCTTGCCCGTCATCTGTTCGCCTTTGTCTGGTTGCCGCGCGACATGCTGTCGACCCGCACCCGCACCCGTATCCAGGCGCTGCTGGAGGAGGAGGCGGACGCCAGCGTGCTCGACTGGAGCCTGCAGGTGGAGGGCGGTGCCCTGGCAATGATCCGCTATGTCCTCGACATTCGCGAAGGCCGCGGGCGTTTCGACGAAGCGTCGATCGATCAGGCCTTGCAGGCAATGTTGCGCGGCTGGTCGGATGCAGTGGAGGCCGAACTCGCGCAGGGCGAAGATGCCGGTCGCGCAGCGGCGCTTGCCACCCGCTTTGCCGAAGCATTTCCGATGCCCTATCGCGCCTCGTATGGTGCGGCAGAGGCAGCGGTGGATATCCGCCGCGTCCGGCGCCTGCACGCGGGCGAGGCCAGGAACGAAGCGGACGAGGCGGTGTCGCGCGATGCCCGCCTCTACCGACTGGAAAATGACCCTGTCGATCATCTGCGTATGAAGATCTACCAGCACGACGGCAATCTGCCGCTTTCTGACGCAGTGCCGGCCCTGGAAAACTTCGGCTTCACCGTGCTGAGCGAAATGCCAACCTTGCTTGACAAGGGCACGATGGGCACGATCCACGATTTCACGCTGGCGCTTCCGCCCGGGGAAAATGCCGCTGCATTGCTCGACCGCGCTCAGATTGTGGAAGCAGCGGTTGCCGCAGTGCTCAACCACGTGGCTGAGAACGATGTTTTCAACCGGCTCATCATTTCGGCTTCACTACAGTCAACAGAGGCGGACTGGCTGCGCGCCATATACCGCTACCTGCGGCAGGCAGGCATCAGCTTTACCATCTACACTGTGGTGGATGCGTTGGGTCGGGCACCCTCCATCACGCGTGCGCTTATCGACCTGTTCCGCGCCCGCCATGACCCGATGTTCGAAGGCGACCGGGACACGGCGACTGACGAGGCGCGCGAAACCATAAGAAGCGCGCTGGTCGAGGTTGCCGCCATCAACGATGACCGTCTCCTGCGGCTTTACCAGGCGATGATCGAGGCAGTTTTGCGGACCAACGCCTTTGCGCCCACCGCCGCAGAAGCGCTGGCGTTCAAGATCGACTCGGCGCAGATCCCAGGCCTGCCCCGGCCTATCCCCTGGCGCGAGATCTTCGTCTATTCCCGCCGGGTCGAAGGCATTCACTTGCGGGCAGGACCGGTGGCGCGCGGCGGCTTGCGCTGGTCCGATCGCAGGGACGATTTCAGAACCGAGGTGCTTGGTCTGATGAAGGCGCAGCGCGTAAAGAATGCCGTCATCGTGCCGACGGGCGCCAAGGGCGGTTTTTACCCCAAGCAATTGCCTGATCCTGCTCGCGACCGCGCGGCTTGGGCGGCCGAAGGGCAGGCAAGCTATGAGATATTCATTCGCACCTTGCTGGCGGTTACCGACAACATCATCGATGACGCGGTTGTTCACCCCGACGGAGTTGTCATCCATGATGGCGACGATCCCTACTTCGTTGTCGCCGCGGACAAGGGCACGGCCCGTTTTTCGGATGTCGCCAACGCCATTGCAGAGGCGCACGACTTCTGGCTGGACGATGCATTCGCCAGCGGCGGTTCCAACGGCTACGACCACAAGGCCATGGGGATCACCGCGCGTGGAGCATGGATGTCAGTGCAGCGCCACTTTCGCGAGATGGGCGTCGATGTCCAGACCGACAGTATCGACGTTGTCGGCTGCGGCGACATGTCGGGCGACGTGTTCGGCAATGGCATGCTGCTGTCGCAGGCAATCCGGCTGGTTGCTGCATTTGACCATCGCCACATTTTCATCGATCCGGCGCCTGACCCTGCGGCTTCGTGGCAGGAGCGAAAGCGTCTGTTCGATTTGCCGCATTCAAGTTGGGCCGATTACGATGCCGGGCTGATCTCGGCCGGAGGTGGCGTCTTTTCCCGTGCGGACAAGCGCATCACTCTGAGCAAACAGGCGCAGGAGGCGCTCGGCATCGATTGCGCGCAGATCGAGCCTGATGCGCTCATTTCCGCAATCTTGCGCGCACCGGTCGACCTGTTGTGGTTTGGCGGCATCGGCACCTACATCAAGGCCACTGTCGAAAACAATGTCCAGGTAGGCGACACCGTCAATGACGCGTTGCGGGTCAATGGCGGTGAGTTACGCGCCCGCGTGGTCGGTGAAGGCGCCAATCTGGGCGTGACGCAGGCCGGACGCATCGAATACGCCTTGTCTGGCGGGCGCATCAACGCCGATTTCATCGACAATTCGGCCGGTGTCGACTGTTCCGACAATGAGGTGAACATTAAGATCGCACTGGCTGCCGCCTGCCGCGCTGGCGCGCTGGAGCGACCGGCACGCAATATTTTGCTGGAGGAGATGACCGACAAGGTGGCCGCGCTTGTCCTTGACGACAACCGGCTGCAGGCTCTGGCGCTTTCGATTGCGTCCTTGGGCGGCGCGCCAGCGGCCGCGTCCTACACCCGTGTCATGGAACTGCTCGAGGATATGGGCAGCCTTGACCGCAGGACAGAAGGGCTTGCAGATGGCGACGTGCTGGCTCGCCGCGCTACCGAAGGCAAGGGCTTGACCCGCCCTGAACTTGCCGTGCTGCTGTCAAGCAGCAAGCTGGTGCTGCAATCCGCCATCGAGGCAAGCGACGTTCCTGATGATCCGACCTTGCTGAACACGCTGCTGGCGGCTTTCCCGCCGCAGATGCAGGAGCAATACCCAAGCTTCATTGCTACCCATCGTCTGCGCCGCCAGATCATCGCCACCAGCCTTGCCAACCGGATCGTCAATCGGCTCGGCATCGTGCTTCCCTTTGAGCTCGCCGAAGAGGAAGGCGCGGATCTGGCGCAGGTCACCTCTGCGTTTGTCGTGGCCGAACAATTGCTGGGGCTGGACGCGATCTGGCAGCTTCTGGACCATGCCGAAATGCCGGAGGCTGCGCGCCTGTTGTTGTTCGACCAGCTTGCGATTGCAGTGCGCAGCCACATGGCCGATCTGCTGCGCGCTGGTGCAGGGCGGATGGTGCCATCCCGATTGCACGAACAGCTGGCCCCCGGTTTTTCCGTTATCAGCGACGAAACGGAAAATCTGCTTGAGGACGAAGCGCGGAGGCATTCCCGCCGGTTGCGCGAGCGTCTGGCCAAGGCGGGCGCGCCCGAAGCGGCCGCCGGTGCAGTCAGCCATGTGTTCGAAATGGATGGCGCAGTGGGAATCGCCGATCTTGCTGCCAGCGCCGGGATGGAGCCGCGTCGCCTGACCGCAGCCTTCACCGGTCTTGGCGCCAGGCTGGGGCTGGACTGGGCGCAAGGCATGGCCGCGATCATGAGCCCGTCCGATCCCTGGGAGCGACTGCTGGTGGCAGGACTGGCACGCGATTTTCAGCAGATGCGGCTTATTTTCCTCAAGACATTGTGTCAGAACAGTGACGCGCGCACAGACCCGGCCGATGCCATGGCTGACTGGGCTGCGACACATGAAGCTGCGATCAGGCGGTTTCGTGCTGTTGTCGGCCGTGCGCAGGCCAGCGTGCCGGTCAGCCCCGCCGTCCTGGCCCAGATTGCCAGTCAGGCCCGCAACTTGTTGGCGCGTTAGCGGAACCATCGGCACACCGGCCCATTGGTAAAGGGGATGTAACCAGACAGGCGGTGTGCCGATCACGGGGAGAATTTCTTGGCGTTTTTGAACTGCATCATCGCTGCTGACTTTCGCGCAGAGGCGTTCGATGACGCAATGTTGCATCAGGCGGCGAGCGCGGGCTGCGACAGCGTGGTGGCGATAAGTTCCCGCAGCATCCTGAACGCTGATCCCGCTGTTGTCGAGACGCTGGCCGATCGTGTGCATCGGCACGGTCTGAAGTTTCTGCTGCAGGGTGATTTGCAGACGCTGCCGGCCGATCACCCGATGGTGGCAGCCAACCCTGAATGGTTTGTACAGCCGGGCGACAGGCAGGCTGCCACTGCTCCTGTGGATCCGCGCAGAAGCATGCCGGCGCAGCACGATGCGGCGGATAATCTGGTGGTTGCCCACGTTGAGGATGGTGATGACTGGCTGCCTTTGGCCGATGAGCTTGCCCAGACGCTGGGTGTTCTGGCCGACGTGGGCAAGATAGATGGCTTCGTTATCGCCGCAGCCAACCTCCCCCAAGAGCGTCTTGTTGCGCACGTCCTGAAAAACCTACGCACGGGGGGTGACGCGCTTACCCTGATTGCGCAAATTGGCGATGCAGGCAATGGCAGTGCTGCTGTATGGTCGGATCATTGCGATGCGTTGGCGCGGGCGCCTGCGGCCGGCATATTGCCCGGCAGTGCGCCCGGCGAAAGGCGCGGTTCGCTTCCGCAGCTTTACGATTTGTCACGAACCGCGCTGCCCGCATCCGGTTTCGTTGCTGCCGATCATGAGGGCCTGCTTGTGTCGGCAGGCGTAATCCTGCCGGCTCGTGCACTGGAATATTCAGAGGAGATCGCGCAGGCGCATGCAGTCATTGGAGAGGTCCGGAAGTTTTCCGGCCCGCCACAACGGCTGAGTGCGAAAACTGCTCCGGTGCAGGCGCTGATGTGTGCTGAGCGTGCCGATCTGCGGCAAAGCCAGCGTGCCCTGCTCGTGTTCATGAACCGCAGCGATGGGGAGCAGCCGGTGCCGGCAACGGGAACTCTGAGCCAGCATATCGCTCCTTTTGCAGCAGACAGTTTGAACAAACAGATGCAGCCGCCGCTTGGGCCAAAGGAAATCCGCACCATGATCGTTCATCGGGGCGAACCTGTCATGCGTACCGGGGTCAGCAACCATGCCAGCGACGCTGCTACCAGCAATGGGCCTGAAGCACGCGCCTTTGCAGCGCCTCGGCTGGTCATTGAAAATGTGTCTCCCACCGTGGAGGGCGGCTATGCTGCAAAATGCGTGGTGGGTGATGTAGTCACCGTCGACTGCACGATTTTTGCCGATGGCCATGAGCAGCTTGCCGCCGAACTGCTCTGGCGCGCAGCTGATGATGCGCAACCGACGCGCATTGCCATGACGCAACTGCCCGGCGATCAGTGGGAGGCATCGTTCGTCCTGCAGCGGCTTGGCCGGCACGTGTTCGAGGTCGAAGCCTGGCTCGACCGGTTCGGCGGCTTTCGGCGGGATTATCGCAAGAAGCGCGAGGCAGGCGTGGCGCAGCCGGTCGATTATCAGGAAGGCTGCGAGCTGGTGCGCGAAGCAGCGGCTCGAGCCGACGGAGCATCATCAGCGGAGCTGAAGCGCTGGCTTGCCGCTTTGAACGAGGCCGCCAACGACGTGACAGGCAGCAACGAGGCCGGCGGCAAAAAGGCCGGCGGGGGCGAGGCAGGCGGCGACCAGACATGCGTGGATACGGCGGCGCTGTTGCTTGACGATGAGCTTGCGTCACTGATGGCCCGGACCGATGATCGCCCGCACATGCTTCGCTCGCCTGCCCAAGCGGTCGAGGCGGAACGGATCGAAGCACGTTTTTCAAGCTGGTACGAGCTGTTCCCCCGGTCCATGGGGCCGGTGCCGGCTTCAGGTGAAGCGCCGCGCCACGGCACCTTTGCCGATGTTGTCGACCATCTGCCGCGTGTGCGCGCGATGGGCTTCGATACGCTGTATTTCCCGCCCATTCACCCGATCGGCCGGATCAACCGCAAGGGCCCGAACAACACGCTGACCCCGGCGGCTGGCGACCCCGGCAGCCCCTACGCTATCGGCAGCGCTGAAGGCGGGCACGATGCCATTCATTCCGAGCTGGGCAGTTTTGCCGATTTCGATAGGCTCGTGCAGGCGGCGCACGAGCACGGGCTGGAGATTGCGCTGGATTTTGCCATTCAGGCCGCACCCGATCATCCGTGGTTGAAGGAACATCCCGGCTGGTTTGCCTGGCGGCCCGATGGATCGATGAAATATGCGGAAAATCCGCCGAAGAAATATCAGGATATCGTCAACGTAGATTTTTATGGGCCAGATGCCGTGCCCGGTCTTTGGGAAGCGCTGCGCGACGTGATCCTGTTATGGGTCGGTCATGGTGTGAAAGTGTTCCGCGTCGACAACCCGCACACCAAGCCGCTGCCCTTTTGGGAATGGATGATCGGGGACGTGCGCGCCCGCCGTCCCGAAGTCATCTTCCTGTCCGAAGCGTTCACCCGCCCGGTCATGATGTACCGACTGGCCAAGGTCGGTTTTTCGCAAAGCTACACATATTTTACGTGGCGTGAAACGAAGCAGGAATTGATCGATTACATTACTGAATTGACTACGCAGGCGCCACGTGAATTTTACCGCCCGCATTTCTTCGTCAATACGCCTGACATCAACCCCTTTTTCCTGCAAACCGGCGGCCGTGCCGCGCACCGGATCCGCGCTGTACTGGCAGCGACGCTGTCGGGGTTGTGGGGTGTCTATTCCGGGTTCGAACTGTGCGATGCAACGCCGCTTGGGCCGGGCAAGGAGGAATATCTCGACAGCGAGAAGTTCGAGCTGCGCCCCCGCGACTGGGCCGCGCCCGGCAACATCATTGCCGATGTCACCACGCTCAACCGCCTGCGCCGCGACAATGCGGCATTGCAGACGCATCTCAACACGCGCTTCTACGCCGCCAATGACGACCACATCCTGTGGTATGGCAAGCCGTCGCCCGATGGCGTGGAAATGATCATGGTGATGGTCAACCTCGATCCGCATCAACCGCATGGCTGCACGTTTGAAGTGCCTTTGTGGGAATTTGGCCTAGACGACAATGCCGCAATCCATGTGGAGGATCTGGTGGAGGGGCATCGCTTCGACTGGCAGGGCAAGCAACAGACCATCACGCTGGCGCCCGACCAACCCTATCGCATCTGGCGGATCTCCGCCCCTGAAGGAATGGCATGAACACTTCTGTCGACACCGTCGCTGCCGCGATCACCCGTTCCGAAGATCCTTTCTGGTACAAGGACGCGGTCATCTATCAGGTGCACGTCAAAAGCTTTTTCGATTCCAACAATGACGGCATCGGCGATTTTGCCGGGCTCATGCAGAAGCTCGACTACATCGCCGATCTTGGCGTCAACACCATCTGGCTCCTGCCGTTCTACCCCAGTCCGCGTCGCGACGATGGCTACGACATCGCGGAATATCGGGAGGTCAGTCCAGACTATGGCACCATGGACGATGTGCGCGCGCTCATCACTGCCGCGCATGAACGCGATATTCGCGTCATCACCGAGCTTGTCATCAATCACACGTCGGATCAGCACCCATGGTTCCAGGCAGCGCGCCGCGCTCCGCCCGGCAGCCCGGAGCGTGAGTTTTACGTCTGGTCCGATGATGACAAGCTTTATTCCGGCACGCGCATCATCTTTCTCGACACGGAAAAGTCGAACTGGACCTGGGACGATGAGGCGGGCGCCTATTTCTGGCACCGGTTCTACAGCCATCAACCCGATCTCAATTTCGACAATCCACGCGTGCTTGAAGAAGTGCTGTCGGTCATGCATTTCTGGCTCGATGCCGGGATCGACGGGTTGCGGCTCGATGCCATTCCCTATCTGATCGAGCGGGACGGCACCTCGAATGAAAACCTGTCCGAAACCCATGACGTATTGAAGAAGATCCGCGCCGACCTCGATGCGCATTACGAAGGCAAGATGCTGCTGGCCGAGGCGAACATGTGGCCTGAGGACACGCAGGCCTATTTCGGCAGGGATGAAGCCAACCGCACCGACGAATGTCACATGGCGTTCCATTTCCCGCTGATGCCGCGCATGTACATGGCGGTCGCGCAGGAAGACCGGTTCCCGATCACCGACATCATGCGCCAGACGCCCGATATTCCAGAAGACGCGCAATGGGCGATTTTCCTGCGCAACCATGATGAGCTGACGCTTGAAATGGTGACGGACGCCGAACGCGATTATCTGTGGAATACGTATGCGGCCGACCGGCGCGCGCGGATCAATCTGGGTATCCGGCGGCGGCTTGCTCCGCTGATGGAGCGGGACCGGCGGCGCATCGAACTGATGAATGCGCTGCTCCTGACCATGCCCGGCACACCGGTCCTCTATTACGGGGACGAGATCGGGATGGGCGACAACATCTTTCTGGGCGACCGGGACGGGGTGCGCACGCCAATGCAATGGTCACCCGATCGCAACGGCGGCTTTTCGAAGGCCGATCCGGCATCGCTTACCTTGCCAGTCATCCAAGACCCGCTTTATGGTTACGATGCTGTCAATGTGGAAGCGCAGGAACGCGACCGCCATTCGCTGCTCAACTGGTTGAAGCGGATGCTGGCAGTGCGCAACGAACATCAGGCCTTCGGGCGCGGCGAGCAAGTGTTTCTGCGTCCTGCCAACCGGCGTGTCCTTGCCTATCTGCGCCGCCATCAGGACGAGACGATCCTGTGTGTCGCCAATCTTGGACGCACCGCGCAAGCGGTCGAACTGGACCTTCATGAATATGAAGGGCGCACGCCTATCGAGATGACCGGCGGCGCTGCTTTCCCGCGGATCGGTCAATTGCCCTATCTGCTGACGCTGCCGCCCTATGGCTTTGTCTGGTTTGAGCTGAGCGACACGGCAGAAGCGCCTGAATGGTCATCCTCGGCGCCCGCCCTGGATGTGGAGCGGCATACCTTCGTGTTGCGGCCGCAGCTTGCCGACGTGGCGCGTGGTGATAACGCCCGTGTGCTGGAGCAGGACGTGCTGCCGGAGTATATTGCGCACCGTCGCTGGTTCGGCGCCAAGGACGAGACGATCAGCGGTATCGTGATCGAAGCGCTGACGCCCTTGCCCCAGGCAGAGGACCTGTTGCTGGCGCAGGTGAGAGTGCGGACAGACGCGACAGAGGCGGTCTACACCCTGCCGCTGGGGATCGCCTGGGAAGGCGAGCAGCATGGGCCGTTCGCTTCCAATCTCGCGATGGCGCGGGTGCGACGCGGACGCAATGTCGGCCTTCTGACGGACGGATTTGCGCTGGCTGAATTCAGCCGGTCGGTCCTGACGGCAATGCAAGACAATGCAGGTGTTGCCAGCGGCACCGGCACGCTGCAATTTGCCGCCACGAGCCAGTTCGATGTCGATCCAGCCGCCGAGGCGGAATGGATCGCGGCCGAACAATCGAACAGCACGATGATCGTGGGCCGCAAGGCCGTGCTCAAGCTGCTGCGCAAGATTGCCCCCGGCGTCCACCCCGACGCCGAAATGGTGACTTACCTTGCGAACAACGGGTTTGCCAATGTTCCCCCGATATTGGGCACCGTGAAGCAGGTGGATGACACAGGGGAAACGCTCGTGATGCTGGCGCAAGCCTTCGTCTATAATCAGGGCGACGGCTGGCAATGGACGCTGGGCGCTCTGGAACGGCTTGCCACTGATGAGGATGGCGGGTTTGCCAATTATCGCAATTTTGCCGCCAATCTGGGCAAACGGCTGGGCGAGATGCATCAGGTGCTGGGACAATCCACCGACAATCCCGACTTCAAGCCCGAAACCCTGGATCTGGGCGATGCAGACAAGCTCGGCGGGCGGATCAAGGGCGAAGTCGACAAGGCTATTGGCCGTTTGCGCGGCGCAGCGCTGACCGGCAGCGACGCGGACGAAGCACAGTTCCTCATCGCCAGCAGAGATGCGCTGATCGATCGGATTTCAACCCTGGTGAGAAAAGCGCAAGGGCAGCAGCGCACCCGTATTCACGGCGATCTGCACCTGGGTCAGGTGCTGGTCAGCGGCGATGATGTAATGATCATCGACTTCGAAGGTGAGCCAACCCGTCCGCTGGCGGATCGCCGCGCCAGGGATCTGCCGCTGCGTGATGTTGCCGGCATGATCCGGTCCTTCGATTATGCCGCGGCCGTGGCAGAACGCAGCCGACCACCGGCGGCTGAAATGTCCGAACATGCAGCGCAGGAAAACACCGAGACGTTCCGGCAGCAGGCAATTGCGGCGTTCATCGGCGGCTATGCTGCTGCTGCGGGGGAACTGGATCCAGACGATCCGTTGCTGACGTTGCTGGTGCTGGAAAAAGCCGCTTACGAGGTTGCTTACGAAGCGGCCAACCGACCTGACTGGATCGGCGTGCCGATCGCAGGGCTGGCCCGCGCTGCCCGAACCATCTTGCCCAAGGACCGCCCATGACTGCAATTGATCATCAGATGGGAGCAGCGGCCTCCGCCTTGCTCGAAGGGCGGCTGGACGATCCGTTTGCCTGGCTGGGGCGGCACCAGACCGGCGACGACGATGTCGTGCGCACGTTCCAGCCGGGAGCCGAAGCGGTTGCCGTGCTTGACGGCGCAACTGGCCGTGAACTCGGCTTGCTGGAGCAGACCGCACCCGGACTGTTCACTGGCGCGCTGGCATCAGGCAGGACGAGATCAGCGAAGACCGGCTCGCCCGCGATTTACCGGCTGCAGATCCGCTGGCCCGGCGGTGCGGTGCAGGAGACAGAGGACCCCTACGCCTTTGGTACAGTGTTGACCGATTTCGATCTGCACCTGTTTGCCGAAGGCCGGCATCTGGAACTGGCCCATGTGTTCGGCGCCCAACCTTGCGAGATGGACGGGATTTCGGGCGTTGCCTTTTCTGTTTGGGCTCCCAACGCCCGCAGGGTGTCGGTAGTGGGAGAGTTCAACAGCTGGGACGGACGCCGGCACCCCATGCGCCTGCGCCAATCAGCAGGGGTCTGGGAACTGTTCGTACCGCGGATCGGTCCCGGCACCGTCTACAAGTACGAGATCATGGGCGCGCATGGCGGCATCCTGCAAAAGGCCGACCCGCTCGCCCGGCAGACCGAACGACCGCCGGCGACAGCTTCTGTCGTGGCAGCAAAACCCGACTTTGGCTGGACCGATACAGAATGGATGGCAGACCGCGCCCGGCGGCAGGCGCCCGATGCCCCGATTGCCGTTTACGAAGTGCATGCAGGCTCGTGGATGAAGCCCGACGGCGATGATGCGCATGACGCCAACCGCGCGATGAACTGGCGCGATCTGGCAGACAGGCTTATTCCCTATGTGGTGGAAATGGGGTTCAGCCATGTGGAATTGCTGCCGATAATGGAGCATCCCTTCGGCGGATCGTGGGGGTATCAGCCGCTGTTCCAGTTTGCCCCGTCCGCACGGTTTGGCAATCCGCAGGAGTTTGCAGGTTTCGTCGATGCCTGCCACCGGGCGGGGATCGGCGTCATCCTCGACTGGGTGCCGGCGCATTTCCCGACCGACGCGCATGGGCTGGCGCAGTTCGACGGTACGCATCTTTATGAACATGCCGATCCCAAGGAGGGTTTTCACCAGGATTGGAACACGCTCATCTACAATCTGGGCCGGCGCGAAGTGTCGGGGTTTCTCCTGTCATCCGCCATCTGGTGGCTGGAAACATTCCATGTCGATGGCCTGCGCGTCGATGCGGTCGCCTCGATGCTTTACCGCGATTACAGTCGCAATGCGGGCGAGTGGGTGCCCAACATTCACGGCGGTCGGGAAAACCTTGAGAATGTCGCGTTTCTCAAAGCCATGAACGAGGCGGTGTCGCAGCGCTGCCCCGGCGCGATAACCGTGGCCGAGGAATCAACCGCATGGCCCGGGGTGTCCGCGCCGGTTGCCGATGGGGGGCTTGGCTTCGACTACAAATGGAACATGGGCTGGATGCACGATACGCTCCAATATTTTGAGCGTGATCCAATCCACCGGCGCTGGCACCATGGCGAGCTGACGTTCCCTATGGTCTATGCTTATTCGGAAAAATATGTGCTGCCAATCAGCCATGACGAGGTGGTGCATGGCAAGGGGTCTCTCCTCGACAAGATGCCGGGAGACCGCTGGCGGCAGTTTGCCAATCTGCGCGCCTATCTCGCTTTCATGTGGACGCATCCGGGCAAGAAGCTGCTGTTCATGGGCTGCGAACTGGGCATGGATGCCGAATGGAACCACGACGTTTCGCTGCCCTGGCATCTGCTCGATCAGCCGGAACACGCCGCAGTGCAGGCACTGGTGCGCGACCTGAACCGGATTTACCGCATACAGCCAGCGCTTCATGCCCGCGATACCGAGCCTGACGGCTTTGAATGGCTGGTCGGCGATGATGCGCACAACAGCGTCTTTGCCTTTGTGCGCCGCGCTCCTGATGCAGCGCCGGTCGTCGCGGTGTTCAACCTCACTCCCACACCACATCACGACTATCGCATCGGCATGCCGCAGACTGGAAGCTGGCGTGAATTGCTCAACTCCGACGCACAGGCTTACGGTGGCGCCAATTTCGGCAATGCCGGACAAGTGCTTGCCGATGGTGAAGGCATGCACGGGCAGCCTGCATCAGCAGCGCTGGTGCTGCCCCCGCTCAGCGCGACCATCCTGGTGCCGGCAATGACAAATCTTGAAGGAACAAATGCTTGAACAGATTTCCTGACCGGCTGGAGCCGGGCTCTCCCTACCCGCTCGGGGCAAGTTTCGACGGGTTGGGGGTAAACTTTGCCGTGTTTTCCGCCAATGCCGACAAAATCGAGCTCTGCCTGTTCGATCCACAAGGGCGCAAGGAGCTTGCCCGGCTTGAGCTGCGCGAATGGACCGACGAGGTGTGGCACGGCTATCTGCCAAATGCGCGACCAGGTCTTGTCTATGGCTTTCGGGCGCACGGCCGGTACGAGCCTGAAAACGGCCACAGATTCAACCCCAACAAGCTGCTGCTCGATCCATACGCCAGGAAGCTGACGGGGCATGTGCGCTGGACCGATGCATTGCACAGCTACCGCGTCAATTCAGGCCGCAAGGATCTGAGTTTTGATCGCCGTGACAGCGCTGCTGCCATGCCAAAGGCAGTGGTGGAAGCAGGCACCTTCGACTGGACCGGCGATGTGCGCCCGATGGTGCCCTGGAGCGACACCATCATCTACGAAGCGCATGTCAAGGGTCTCACCCGGCTTGCAGAAGCGGTGCCCAAGGCCGAACGTGGCACTTATGCGGCATTGTCGCACCCTTGCGTCATCGCGCATCTGAAGCAGCTTGGCGTCACGACGCTGGAACTGCTGCCCATCCATGCCTTTGTGCAGGACCGCCGCCTTCAGGAAGCGGGGCTGGTAAACTATTGGGGTTACAACACGCTGGGGTTCTTTGCGCCTGAACAGCGATACCAATCCACCGATAGCGGCGATGAACTGCGCATCGCGATCCGGCGCCTGCACGCAGCGGGGATCGAGGTTATTCTGGACGTGGTGTACAACCACACCGCCGAGGGCAGCGAACTTGGCCCCACGTTCAATTTGCGCGGGCTGGACAATGCCACCTATTACCGGCTGGTGGAGGACAATCCGCGTTACTGCGTCAATGATACCGGCACCGGCAATACCCTGGACCTGAGCCATCCGCGCGTGTTGCAGATGGTGGCTGACAGCCTGCGGTACTGGGCCGACTCCTACCATGTTGACGGGTTTCGGTTCGACCTTGGCGTGACGCTTGGTCGCGACGGCAACAATGGTTTTGATCCAAGGTCAGGCTTTTTCGACGTGCTGCGACAGGATCCGGTGCTCAATCAGCTCAAGCTGATTTCCGAGCCGTGGGATATCGGGCCGGGCGGGTACCAGCTTGGCAACCATCCACCCGGTTTTGCCGAATGGAACGACAAGTACCGCGATGCGACGCGGCGCTTCTGGCGCGGCGATCCCGGAATGCGTCCCGAATTTGCCAATCGGCTGGCCGGTTCTGCCGACCTGTTCGACCGCCGGGCGCGGCGGCCATGGGCCAGCGTCAATTTCATCACCGCGCATGACGGGCAGCCGCTGCGCGACGTGGTCAGCTACGAGGGCAAGCATAACCACGCAAATGGCGAAGAAAATCGCGACGGCCATTCGGACAATCTGTCGCGCAACTGGGGCACGGAAGGTCCAGCCGATGACGCCGCGACAGAGGCGCTGCGCGATCGGGTCAGCCGCTCCATGCTGATGACGCTGATCGCATCGCTGGGCACGCCCATGCTGCTGGGCGGGGATGAGTTCGGGCGGACTCAGAACGGCAACAACAATGCCTATTGCCAGGACAATGCGATCAGCTGGTTCGATTGGGAACAGGCCGGCAGCGAACGTGGACAGGCGATGCAGGCGTTTGTCGCGCGGCTCATCGAGATACGCAAAACCTATCCGCTGATCCATGCCGGCAACTTCCTCCATGGGGAAGTGGAAGTGGCGCCTGGCATGCTCGATATCGACTGGTTCGATGAGCGGGGGCAGAACCTGTCGGACGAGGATTGGCATAATCCCGACGGGCGGGCGCTGGTCATGCGTCGCGTTCGCCGCCGGGAAGATGGCGATCTGGAATCGGTTCTGCTGGTAATGAACGGATCAGAGGATCCCATCACTTTCCACATGCCGCCTCCCACGATGGTGCGGCAACTGCTGATCGACAGTGCCGATCCGGCAGCGGGCGAGCGTGCGGTGCACGAGACGATCGAATTGGCCGCGCATGCAGCGGCTATTGTCGTCGGTCATAAGCCGGTCGGATGAGCATGCGCTGGGGACCGCAAACCGACGCGGACGGCACCACAACGTTCACGCTGTGGGCACCCGATCGCGACGAAGTGACGCTGGAACTGGATACTGCCGGTGTGGTTGCGGCCGTGTCCATGGCAAGGCGGGACGATGGCTGGTTTTCGGCAACGGCTCCCTGCGCTCTGGGCACCCGCTATCGGTTCCGCCTCGCTCCTGATCTCGTTGTGCCCGATCCGGCGTCACGCGGCCAGGCAGATGGCGTGCATGGCTGGAGCGTGCTGACCGACCCGGCAGGCTACACCTGGCAATGCAACGCATGGCAAGGGCGCCCCTGGACAGAGGCAGTGATCCAGGAGGTGCATGTCGGTGCCATGGGCGGTTTTACAGGCGTGGCGCAGCAATTGCCGCGTCTGGCGAAGCTTGGCATCACGGCAGTGCAACTGATGCCGGTCGGCGATTTTTCCGGCAGCAGGGGCTGGGGCTATGACGGCGTTCTGCCATACGCGATCGCGCCTGCCTATGGCACGCCGGACGCGCTGAAAGCCCTTGTGGATACCGCGCACGCACTGGGCGTGATGGTGTTCCTTGATGTCGTCTACAATCATTTTGGCCCCGACGGCAATTATCTGGGCAGTTATGCCGGCGCATTTTTCGATACCGGGAAACAGACCCCGTGGGGCGGTGCGGTGGCGGTGCAACAGCTGCCGGTGCGCGATTTCTTCATCGACAACGCGATGATGTGGCTCGACGAGTTCAGGATCGACGGCCTGCGCTTCGACGCGGTGCATGCCATAGATGACACCGCCTTCCTTGATGAAATGGCAACCCGCATCCGGGAGCGATTTGCCGATGTGCACAAGCATCTGGTGCTGGAAAACGAGGCGAACGATGCCGCCCGCCTGACGCCGGCGCTTTACGATGCGCAGTGGAACGATGATTTCCACAATGTGCTGCATGTCCTGCTGACCGGTGAGACAGAAGCCTATTACGCAGGCTTCGCCGATAATCCGACCGGCAAGCTGGCCTGCTGCCTGGCGCAGGGATTTGTCTATCAAGGTGAGCAACCGCCCGGTGCCACGCACGCGCGCGGCACCAAAAGCGGGCATTTGCCACCCACGGCTTTTGTCTCGTTCCTTCAGAACCACGACCAGATCGGCAACCGCGCAATGGGAGAGCGGCTGACGCAGCTCGTTTCCAAGACGCGATTGTGTGCAGCGACAGCCTTGCTGCTGCTGTGTCCGCAGATCCCGCTGCTGTTCATGGGCGATGAGACGGGCAGCACGACACCGTTCCTGTTCTTCACGGATTTCACAGAGGAGCTTGCCGATGCCGTTCGCGAAGGTCGTCGCCGCGAATTTGCAGGGTTTGCCGCTTTTGCCAATGCGGCCGATCGCGCCCGGATTCCTGACCCGAACGCGCAGGCGAGCTTTGCCGCGTCGATTCCTGAGCCGGGTCCGGATGCAGCGGAATGGACAGCGTTTTACAGCGCGTTGATCGCGTTGCGACACAGATATGTCGTGCCAAGGCTGAAAGGAGCCCGGAACGGCGAAGCTGCATTGCTCGGTACTGGCGCAGTTCACGCGTTCTGGCACATGGCGGACGGGGCTGCATTGAACATCGCGATCAACATCGGGCCAGAGCCGGTTGCTTTTCCGGCAATCCCGGATCCATTCTTCGTCCTTGGCAACGCCGGAGCGCCGGGCAGCTTTGCAGCAGGTCTTGCATGAGCATGCTTCACGAACTTGCGCGGGCGGTAGGCCTGCAGATCGAATGGCAGGATGCCGCAGGCACGGCGCAGCGCGTATCTGACCAGTCACTCACGGCAATCCTGTCGGCGCTTGGCCATGATGCACAGAGCGATGCTGCGGCGGCGCGAAGCCTCGCCCATCATCGGGAGCAGCTTGGCAGGAACAGGTTCGTATCGGCTGATCGTGGTGAAGAGTTCATCCTGCCTTTGCAATGGTTTGCGGCAGGAGAACTCACGGCAGGAAACGACGCTGCAACGGGCGAACTGCGGCTGGAGACAGGTGCGGTCCAGCTACTATCCTTGTCTGTTGGACCAGAAGGCGCGCTTGTGCCCGGCATCGCGGTTGTCGGTTACCACAAGCTCATCATTGCCGGGCAGGTGATCCGCCTCGCGATTGCGCCGCCGCGCTGCCGCTTGATCCTTGACGCGACGAACGGCAGGCAGGCTTGGGGGGTTTCGCTGCAAATCCCGTCATTATGCAATGGGGTCGAGGGACAGGCGGGCGCATTCGGCGATCTGGGAGCGCTGGCCGCTGCTGCGGCACCGCTCGGGCGCGCAGGAGCGGATGCTCTGGCGATCAGCCCTGTACATGCCCTCTTTCCAGCAGATGCTTCGCGTTTCAGCCCTTATGCCCCCTCCAGCAGACTGTTTCTGAACATCCTGCTGGGCAATCCGGGGCTCCTTGGTCACCCGCAGGCTGATGTAGCGGATACAGGCTGCAATGCGCTCATTGACTGGAGCGCCGCCATTCCTGCGCGCATCGGCTGGCTGCGACAGGTCTTTGCCATGCAGACGCAGGAGACGCGCGATGAAGTGTCGAAATGGCGGCTGCAGATGGGGCCTGCTCTGAAACAGCACGCGTTGTTTGATGCGCTGCACACCCATTTCTTCGCCACCGGCGCCACCGGATGGCAGGGTTGGCCAGAGCCTTACCATGATCCTGCCGGCGAGGCGGCGCAGACCTTTGCCACAGATCACTGCGAGGAAGTGGATTTCTTCGTCTTTGCGCAATGGCTGGCCAGGATCAGCCTTGATCATGCGCAGGCGCAGGCGCGCGAGGCAGGCATGACGATCGGCCTTATCTGCGATCTTGCCGTCGGGATGGATGCAGGCGGCAGTCACGCCTGGGGCAGTGGTGGGGAGTTGCTCGACGGGCTGTCCGTGGGTGCACCGCCTGACCAGCTTGGCCCGGACGGGCAGGATTGGGGCATCACTGCACTCTCCCCGTTTGCCATGCAACGCAACGGATTTCAGGGCTTCATCGCTACCCTGCGGGCCGGGTTGGGTTCTGCCGGCGGTATCCGCATCGACCATGCGCTTGGCCTGCGCCGCCTGTGGGTCATTCCCGCCGGCGCTTCATCAGGGGAAGGCGCATATCTTTCCTATCCATTCGAAGACATGCTGCGGATTGCCGCCATCGAATCGCATCGCGCCAGCGCGGTGGTAATCGGAGAGGATCTTGGCACCGTGCCGGCCGGCCTGCGCGAACGGCTCAAGGCACGCGCGGTCGCCGGCATGCGCGTGCTCTGGTTCGAGCAGGCCGGAGACGATTTCCTGCCGCCCGCAGCATGGGATCACGATGCCGTCGCGATGACCGGGACGCATGATCTGGTGACCATCGCCGGCTGGTGGACAGGTCGCGACCAGGCATGGAACCGGCAGATCGGCCGCGGCTCGCACCATCACACCGAGGCGGAGGATAAGGCCACTCGTGCTTTGCAACGCCAGGCATTGTGGAACGCCTTTGTGGCTTCTGGCGCAGCATCGGGGGCATGTCCGCCGACAGATGAGCCGGCAGCGGTCATCGTTGCGGCGTTGCGGCATCTGGCAATGACGCCCTGCCCGCTGGTCATCGCCACGATCGAAGATCTGCTCGGCCTTGTCGAACAGCCCAATCTGCCCGGCACGATCGACGAACATCCCAACTGGCGGCGCAGGCTTTCCCAGCCTCTTGCCATGCTGCTTGCGCTGCCCGAAGTGGCGGCGCGAACCGATGCCCTGAATGAAAGCTGCCAATGAATATTCGCGCAACCTACCGCCTGCAGTTCAATGGCGAATTCCGGTTCGCCGATGCAGAGGCGCTGGTGCCTTACCTCGACAGGCTGGGCATCAGCCATGTCTATGCATCGCCGATTACACAGGCGCGCAGTGGATCGACGCATGGCTATGACGTGGTGGACCCCACGATCATCAATCCGGAACTTGGCGCAGAGGAGGGGCTGCGCAGCCTTGTCGCAGCGCTGCGCAGCAGGGGCATGGGGCTCATCATCGACATCGTGCCCAATCACATGGGGGTAGCGGGCGGCGAGAATGCCTGGTGGAACGATGTCCTGAAGCACGGTCAGGGCAGCCGGTATGCACATTTCTTCGATATCGACTGGCGTGATAAACTGCTCCTGCCGATCCTTGCAGATCCGCTGGATGAAGCGCTGGAAAGCGGCGCCATCTGTCTGGATGTGGCAGGAGATCAGCCTGCGCTGGTGGTGCATGGCGAGCATCGCCTGCCGCTTGCACCGCCAAGTAGCAGGGCCGTCGCCGAAGCTGTCCAGGCAGGTGACATCGCAGCGCTGAAGCAAGTTCTTGCCCAACAGCATTACCGGCTGGGCTGGTGGCGCAGCGCCGATGATGCGCTAAACTGGCGACGGTTCTTCACCGTGAACGAGCTTGCCGGCATCCGTGTCGAGGAGCCTGACGTCTTTGAAGCCACCCATGCGCTCTATTTCCGTCTTTGGGAACAGGGGCTGATTGATGGCGTGCGTGTCGATCATGTTGATGGGCTGACCGATCCTGCGGGCTATTGCCGCACGCTGCGGCGCCGCTTCGACCAGCTGTCCAGACCCGCGCAAGCACCTTGCGGACCAGCTTATATCATCGTCGAGAAGATCCTCGGTGCGGGCGAGGGCCTGCCGCTCGACTGGGGGATAGATGGCACAAGCGGCTATGATTTCATGGAAGAGGCCGCTCTCATCATGCATGATCCGGCAGGCGACGCACCGCTTGCAGCCATGTGGAGCGCGTTTTCCGGGCGTGACCCCGATTTCGAGGATGAGGAACTGCGCGCCCGACAGGAGCTGTTGTCCTGGGCGTTTGAGGGACAGCTGCAACGCTGCGTCGATGCATTTGTGGCGCTTGCCCGCTCTGCTCCTGAAACGCAGGGGCTTACCGCAGGAATGCTGCGCCGGGCGATCTGCCGGCTGATCTGGGTCTTCCCGGTCTACCGCACCTATGGCATCGGGCAGGATGCGCCTGTGACCGACGCAGCGGTCAGAAACAGGGTCGCCAAGGCCCAGCAGCGCTTTACTCCGCCGGGTGAGGGGAGTGTTGCGGATGTCGTGCTCGACTGGCTGGGGGGAACCGGTCCGGGCGAGCCTGCGCTGGCCGCAGATGCGGTCCGGCAGTTCCAGCAATTGTCGGCTCCGGTGGCGGCAAAGGCGGTGGAGGACACAGCGTTCTACCGTTATGGCAAGCTTCTGTCCCGAACCGACGTCGGGTCCGATGTGACGCAGTTTGCCAGTGACGCGCAGGCATTCCACCAAAGCTGTCTTTACCGCGCAGAGCATTTTCCCCAAAGCATGCTTGCTACCGCCACACATGATCACAAGCGCGGGGAAGATGCACGCGCGCGGCTTGCGGTCCTGTCCGCCATTCCCGACCAATGGCAGCGCAGCGTGGGCGAACTCGACCGGATCGGCAGCGCCATCGCCCGCAGAATGAATAAAGGTCTGAAGGATGCGGTCCACGGCGCGGACCGTTACATGCTTTACCAGATGGTTTTTGGCGCGTGGCCCGACGGGCTTGCCGCCGATGACCGCACAGGGCTGGCCCATTTTGCGCAGCGGTTGTCGCAATGGCAGCAAAAGGCGCTGCGCGAGGCAAAGCTGCGATCATCCTGGAAGCGGCCGGACATTGCTTATGAAGATGCCTGCGACAGCTGGATCGGACAGTTGTTCGCGGATGCAGAGGCCGTTGCCATCATTCACGCGCTGGTCGATCGCACGGCAGGCGCTGCGCTTGCCAACATGCTGCTGCAAACCGCGTTGCGCTATACCGTACCCGGGGTTCCAGACCTTTATCAGGGCACCGAACTCGCCGATTTCAGCATGGTGGACCCTGACAATCGGCGAACGGTGGATTTTACACGACGGTCCGCTTTGCTGGAAGCAGACGATGCAGACCCGAAGCTTGCTCTGATTGTCAGACTGCTGAAATGGCGGCGGGATCATCCGGCGCTTTTTTCCGCCGGCTCCTACCTGCCTGCAACCGTGACAGGTCCGAAGGCTGCAAATATGCTGGCGTTCAGCCGCGCGCTTCAGAATGTGCGGTTGGACTGCGTCATGGCCTTTCGCTGCGGTGCGCAATTGTTCGGTAGCGCCCGCACCGTGCCTGAGGCGCAGTGGTGGGAAGATACCAAAGTGCAGTTTGCCAGAGGCAGCCGGATCAGCGCCCGAGAAGCGTTTGTCGGCGGACCGGTTTATCTGCGGCTGTGGACATAGATGGCTGGGTAAAGTTGCTGGCGGTGGGATGCCGCGCAAAATTTGCGCAGGTGCTCCGATCCCTTGTGTTGCAATAATACAACATTATCTGCGGTGGGTAACAGGATGAGGAAGAAGGCATGAACCTGGAAAAATTCACCGATCGAGCCAAGGGTTTTCTGCAGGCGGCGCAGACTGTCGCGATTCGCATGAACCATCAGCGCGTTACGCCCGACCATATCCTCAAGGCATTGCTTGAAGATGGTGAGGGCATGGCCAGCGGCCTCATCGAACGCGCCGGCGGCAATCCGCAACTGGCGCAAAGCGAAGTCGACAAGGCGCTTTCCAAGGTGCCCGCTGTGTCCGGTTCCGGTGCGCAGCAGACCCCCGGCCTCGACAATGATGCGGTGCGCGTGCTCGATCAGGCAGAGCAGGCAGCGACGCGTTCCGGCGACAGCTATGTGACAGTGGAACGCATGCTGCTGGGGCTTGCGCTGGCGACGACGACCGCTGCCGGGCAGGCGCTGAAGGCTGCCAATCTCACGCCGCAGGCGCTGGAGGAGGCGATCACCCAGTTGCGTGGTGGCCGCACTGCCGATTCGGCTAGTGCGGAGGAAAGCTACGAAGCGATGAAGAAATACGCCCGCGATCTGACGCAGGCGGCGCATGACGGCAAGCTCGATCCGGTCATCGGCCGGGACGAGGAAATCCGCCGCACGGTGCAGATCCTTGCTCGCCGGACGAAGAACAATCCGGCACTGATCGGCGAGCCGGGCGTCGGCAAGACCGCCATTGCCGAAGGGCTGGCGCTGCGCATCGCCAATGGCGATGTCCCCGACAGCCTGAGAAACCGGCGCCTGATGGCGCTCGACATGGGGAGCCTGATTGCTGGTGCAAAATATCGCGGCGAATTCGAGGAGCGGCTGAAGGCCGTGCTCGACGAGGTGAAAGGCGCCGAGGGCGAGATCATCCTGTTTATCGATGAAATGCACACGCTGATCGGGGCCGGCGCCTCTGAAGGGTCGATGGATGCCGGCAATCTGCTGAAACCGGCACTGGCCCGCGGCGAGCTGCATTGCATCGGGGCGACCACGCTCGATGAATATCAGAAATATGTCGAAAAGGACCCCGCCCTCCAACGCCGGTTTCAGCCGGTGTTCGTGGGCGAGCCGACGGTCGAGGACACCATATCGATCCTGCGCGGATTGAAGGAAAAATACGAGCTGCACCATGGCGTGCGCATTACCGATGGCGCGATCGTGGCGGCGGCGACGCTGTCCAACCGCTACATTTCGGATCGCTTTCTGCCCGACAAGGCGATCGACCTGATGGATGAGGCGGCGTCGCGCATCCGCATGGAGGTGGAAAGCAAGCCCGAGGAGATCGAGAACCTTGACCGCCGCATCATCCAGCTCAAGATCGAGGAATCCGCTCTATCGAGGGAAACCGATGATGCATCGCGTGACCGGCTCGGCAATCTGCGTGAAGAGCTGGCCAATCTGGAGCAGCAGTCGAGCGAGCTGACCACACGCTGGCAAGGAGAGCGGGACAAGATCGCTGCCGAAAGCAAGGTCAAGGAAGCACTGGACGCTGCCCGCATCGAGCTGGAGCAGGCACAACGGGCCGGCGATCTTGGCCGGGCAGGCGAGCTTTCCTACGGCACCATTCCGCAGCTTGAGCGGCAATTGCAGGAAGCTTCGGCGCAATCGGAAAATGCGCTGCTGCGCGAGGAAGTCACCGACGACGACATTGCCGGGGTCGTCAGCCGCTGGACCGGGGTGCCGGTCGACCGCATGATGGAAGGCGAGCGGGAAAAACTGCTCGCCATGGAAAGCACCATCGGCAAGCGCGTCATCGGTCAGGCGCAGGCGGTGGAGGCAGTGTCGAAGGCGGTGCGTCGCGCGCGTGCCGGGTTGCAGGATCCCAATCGTCCATTGGGCAGCTTCCTGTTTCTTGGCCCCACCGGGGTCGGCAAGACCGAATTGACCAAGGCGCTGGCCGGGTTCCTGTTTGATGATGACAGCGCGATGGTGCGTATCGACATGAGCGAATTCATGGAGAAGCATGCCGTGTCGCGGCTGATCGGCGCGCCGCCGGGCTATGTCGGTTATGATGAAGGCGGCGTGCTCACCGAGGCGGTGCGGCGCCGGCCATATCAGGTCGTGCTGTTCGACGAGGTGGAAAAGGCACATCCTGATGTGTTCAACGTCCTGCTGCAAGTGCTGGACGACGGTCGGTTGACCGATGGGCAGGGGCGGCAGGTTGATTTCACCAATACGCTGATCATCCTGACTTCGAACCTTGGCAGCCAATATCTTGCCAACATGGATGATGGGCAGAAGGTGGAGGACGTGGAGCCGCAGGTCATGGATGTGGTGCGCGGCCATTTCCGCCCTGAGTTTCTGAACCGGCTGGATGAGATCATCCTGTTCCATCGGCTGGGTGAAGAACACATGGCGCCGATCGTGGAGATCCAGGTTGGTCGGGTGCAGAAATTGCTGAAGGACCGGAAGATCACCATTGACCTGACCGATGCGGCCAAGCGGTGGCTCGGGCGGGTCGGGTATGATCCCGTCTATGGCGCGCGGCCACTGAAACGCGCGGTACAGCGTTACCTTCAGGATCCGCTGGCGGAAAAGCTGCTGGCGGGCGAAATCCCCGATGGCAGCACAGTCGGGATAGACGAAGGCGACGGCGCCTTGCAGTTTCAGATAGGCTGAACAAAGAACGGCGGGGATTGCTCCCCACCGTTAGTTTTCTGGCGAGCCTTGATCCAATGGATCAGAAGCGCGTCGTTGCCGATACCTTGAAATAACGACCCATGATGCCATCGAAATAGGTGACGATGCCGCCACCTGCGGGCACCGGGTAGGGCGCATTGGTGTCAAAGATGTTCTCGGTGATCAGGCGCAGCGTGAACATGTCTTCCACGTTGAACCGCACTGATGCATCGACGAACACCACGCTGTCCGGGCCGGGAACGTCATAGGCGTTGTCAGGTGCATTCGGGTCGATCTGCGCCGGGCCGATGTAGCGTCCCTGCACGAACGCGCCAAAATCATCGTTGTTGTAGGTGATGCTGGCGGTTGCCTGGTGCTTGGAGTATCCGGCATCACCGCGCAGGATGGTCAGGTCCCCGGTGCCAACCTCCTGCCGCAGTTCATCAAGATATTGATACGAACCGCGCAGGTTGATCGTGCTGTCCGCACCAATGAACGGCGTATCTATCCGCCAGTTCATCTCGCTGATCAGACCCTTGTAGCTGTAGGACGCGGCGTTGACGTATCCTGTGCGGATGAAGTCCACCTGCCCTGCATCGTCACGATCGATCTGTTCGCAGGCAGGCGCCGGGAAGGACACAGCATCATAGCAGGCATTCAGAGTCTGCTCTGCGTTGAGGCTGACAATCGCGTCGGACAAATCTATCTCGACCCAGTCCGCCGACCATTGCAGCCCGCGAAGGAACGTCGGGGTAAACACCACACCCACTGTCCAGCTGTCGGCCTTTTCATTCTGCAGGCCGGTATTGCCCGCCAGCACGCCTTCTGTGGTAAAATCCACAATGTTGGACACAAAGTTACCTGGCAACCCATCTGCGGCACAATTCGCGGCCCGGTTTGCCGGATTGGGGCCGCTGTCGATGAAGCGCGCATCGCACGGGTCATCCGCAAGGGTGAAGATATTGCTGGTCGGGTTGAACAGTTCGGTCACCGCCGGCGCCCGGATCGACCGGGTGAAATTGCCGCGAATGCCGAGGTCGCGCACTGGATTGAACCGGCCGCCGGCAGTCCAGGTCAGGTCGCCACCGGTAAGCGAATTGTCGACGTAACGCGCGGCGCCAGATATTTCGAGCCGGTTGACGAACGGGACCTCCATATCGGGCGCAACAAGCGGGATGAGCAGTTCGCCGAAGATTTCGTCGGTGTTGTAGCCGCCGTTGACAGGATCGATGGGAACGCTCCGACCGAAGGACTGACGCGGGCCATCCGGATCGTCGGGATTGACCTGGCCGAAGAAGAACTGACCGGGGTCGAAGTCTGCCGTTTCATCGCGATGCTCGTAACCGAGTGCAAAATCGACACCGCCCGCCCAGACATCGAGCAGGGAGCCGGTAACGCTGGCGGTGACCACCCATTGCTCGTTGGTCGCGATCGGCTTGGCGACGGTCGTGATGTAATCGGCAACGGCTTGCGAATTCTGATTGCCAAACGGATTGAACGGCACGCAGGTGCTGCTCACCGTCTCGATGGGTGAGGCCGACCCGCTGTTGCTGCATCCGTTCAGGGCATTGACGAAATTGCCCTGCACCAGCTCGCGGCTGTTGCCTTTGGTCTTGGACTTGCCGTAATTTCCGACCAGTTCCCAGGCAAAGCCGCGCTCAAACAGGCTCAGATCGCCTTCGAGGCCGCCGGCGATCCGGTATAGCTCCACAGTCGAGCTGCCTTCGCCGGCGATGATGTTCGTGTTCGCGCGGCCGAGATAGAAGAAGTCCTGATCATCGGGAAGCTGGGAGGCAATGAGCTGGCGCGCTTCGTCGGACAGGAACGGATTGTCGAGCGGAATGATCAAGGCACCGTCAGGGGTTCCGGCATCGTCGAAAAGCGCCGTGTTGTAGACAGGCTGCGAACGCAGCTCGGTGCCCTTGGAGTTGGCGTATGATCCTTCGAGGAAGACGCGCGTGGTGTCGGTCACCTCATATTTGACCTGCAGATTGCCCAGGTAACGCTCGACAGGAGAGCGCAGATTGCTGACCGGAACCAGGCTGAAACCATCGCCGCCCGAAGCATTCACGATGCTTCCGGTTGGCGTGCCGAAATCCAGCGGAACCAGATTGCCTTCGCGATTGAATACCAAGGTGTCGCCAGCGGCATTGGTGAAATCTGCACCGAAGCCGGGGAAGGTGTCGGCGATGGCAGGGATGCCGAACTGACCGAGCACCGGAATACGCCGATCCTCGATCAACTGATTGCGGAAGGGATAGTCAGGATCCGCAGGTGCCGCAAAGAACAGCCCGCGCGACGTCTGCTTGCGATCGCTAAAGAGCAAGCCTCCTGTCTTGTTGTATTCGAACGCAGCAACCACATTGCCGCGGCCGCCGCCGAAATTCTTGCCGGCAAGCGCGCTCAGCCGGTATTCCTCGGCGTCGCCTTCTTCGGCAATTCCGTACTGGCCATTGAGTTCGATGCCGTCGAACTCATCCTTGAGGATGATGTTAACCGTGCCGGCGATGGCATCGGAACCGTAGATGGGCGCGGCGCCGACCGCAACAGTCTCGATCCGGTCGATAAGCAGGGTGGGGATGGTGTTAAGATCGACCTGGGTACCTGCACCAACGGGACCGAAGATGCTTGCCGTGTTGGAGCTGACATAGCGGCGTCCGTTTACCAGCGTCAGCGTGCGCTGCGATCCCAGACCGAAGAAGTTGATGAAGCTTTGACCCGAGCCGAAGCTACCTGCCTGACTTCCGACCGCATTGCTGTCCGGTGGGCCGAACGCGGGCAGAGTTTCGAGCGCTTCGCCGACATTGGTGTAACCTTGCTCCTCGAACAGGTCTTCGCCGATGACGAGCGTTGGCTCCTTGGTATCAAAACGCGTGCGCTTGATACGCGAACCGGTAACGACAATGGCGTTGTCGCCAAGGTCAGCAACCGCTGTTGCCTCGTTGACGGTGTCAGGCATTTCCTGCGCGGCGACCGGCGCGGTCACAAAGGCAACGCCGATCGCGGTAATGGCGGCGCCGTTAAGGAGGGCTCAGAATATTGGCATGAAATCAATCCTGCAGCTCGGTGGGCAAAACAAACCGGAAATGATTTGACGATCACGACACGCTTGGACACGCCCCCCCCCGTTGGATATGTCTGCAGGATTAACAGGGAGTTCTGTGTTTTTGAACATCATCGGCATGCCCGCTTCAAATCGGGTTTCAACTGTTACCAAAGAGGAACAGTGCTGCTCGTTGTGCTTTCAGGGGTCGGCGTGCCGATCTTGATGCTGCGCTGATTTGCGCTGCGCCCCAAATGTCGTATTCTGGAGATATGTCCACCCGCTCTCCCGTTACGCCCTCCAGCATGCCACTGGTCCCGCAAGATGCGCCAGCGCCCATTCACCGGGCAGAGAGGCGGCCGCGCCTTGCAGATTACCTGCCTTATCGGCTGTCGGTTGCCAGCAATGCGGTCAGTCAGCAAATTGCGCAGCGTTATCGCGAAAGGTTCGGCTTACGCATTTCAGAATGGCGGATCATGGCCGTGCTGGGAGATACCGGTCCTCAAACGCAGCGGCAGATGGTTACCGCAACGCTGATGGACAAGGTGGCGGTCAATCGGGCGTGCAAGATCCTGGTTGATCGCCAGTTGATCAGCCGCCACCCCAACCCGCAGGATGGCCGTTCTCACATGCTGGAACTGACCGCGTCGGGCGCGGCTATGCATGCGCAAATTATGCCATTGGCGCTGCAAGTGGAGCAGCAATTGCTTGAATGCCTCAGTGCGCAAGAGGTGCAGACGCTGCATGGCGTGCTCAAGAAACTGTTTGCGCAGGCGCGCACGCTTGAGCCGCCGGTGGAGTAGCGGCGCTGACCGCGGTTGGTGCATGACGCCATGTTGGCGGCCATGGTGCGCCCGCTGCTGCTGACACGTGCGGATCGCCCGACACTACAGCAGATTGTCTGCGATCGAACAGGCCGCAGGACCCAGAATGACGATGAACAGCACCGGCAGGATGAAGAGGATGAGCGGCACAGTCATGATCGCGGGCAGGCGCGCCGCCTTTTCTTCGGCGCGCATCATCCGCTCGTTTCTGAACTCTGCGGCGAGCACCCGTAAGGTCGATGCCAGTGGAGTGCCGTAGCGTTCGGTCTGGATCATTGTCGTGACCACGCCTTTCATGGCTTCAAGATGGACACGGCGGGCAAGATTCTCGAATGCCTTGCGCCGCTCTGACAGGAACGAAAGCTCGATAGAGGCAAGCGTGAATTCGTCGGCAAGCTCTGGATAGGCACGGCCAAGCTCTTTTGCTACACGGCCAAAGGCGGCATCGACGGTCAACCCGGCCTCTGCACAGATTACGAGCAGGTCGAGTGCATCCGGCAATCCCTTGCGAATGGCGTCTGTCCGTTTCGTCACGAGGTTTTTGAGAAAGAGATCGGGAGCCTTGTATCCCGCTACAACGGCCGCCGCAAAGGCAAGAAATCGGGTCAGGCTGCTCCAGTCCGGAAAGAGCTGCGAGCCGTAAACGGCAAGTGCTGTACCTATGCCAAGCAGCAAAGGCATGATGACCCTGCCTGCAATGACAAAATAGGCAAACTCCTGCTTGCGGAGGCCCGCTTGCGCCAGCTTGTGGACTACTTCCGCGATCTGGCTGTCTTGCAACATGCGCAGGGACTTGAGGATGTTGCGCAGCCTGTCCGTGACGACAGTGTTGCGGCGCAGGCTGCGACGACGCGGTCCAGTGATGAGCCCCGATTTCAGCTCATCGCGCCGGGCGTTAAGCAGCTTCATCCGTCGAGCCATCGGATCGCGCACGCCCACTGCGGCATAGATCGCAACTATTACTGCTGCGGTGGCAATCGCGGCCAGCACAGTAGCGACGAAAATAACGTCGAATCCAAGGAGCGAGGGATGTGCGGTTTGATTGATCATGCCAGACGTTCCTAGATCTCGAAGCTGACCATCTTGAACATGATAAAAGCACCCAGTGCCATCCAGATGCCGCCGCCAAGCCCTGCGATGATCAGCCGATCATCCATGAAAAAGCCGCCCAGATAATCAGGATTGACCATGTAAACCATTGCAAACACGATGAATGGCAGCGATCCCAGAATATAGGCTGATGCCTTGGCTTCGGAACTCATCGCCTTGACCTTAAGCTTCATCTGCGCCCGCTTACGCAATACATCGGCAAGGTTTGACAATGTTTCTGCCAGGTTACCGCCAGTTTCGCGCTGTATCGCCAGACTGATACAGAAAAATTGAAACTCCGGCGTTGCTAGGCGGTTTGCAGTTTCCTGCAGTGAATCGTCTACCGTGCGGCCAACCTTGATCCGGTCGATGACCGCCTGGAACTCCTCACCCACCGGGCCGGGTACTTCATGCGCCGCCACGCCGATCGTTTCGGTAACAGGCAGGCCGGAGCGCAAGCCGCGAACGAGCAGTTCAATGGCATCGGGAAATCGAGCGTTGAAAAGCTTCGTTCTGCGCTGAATTGCTCTGTTGAGCAGCCAGTGCGGAATGCCCAATCCTGCAAGAAGCCCGACAAGCACGGATAGCAGGATCGCATTGCTCTGGACCAGCGCGATGGAGCCTGCCGCAAATCCGACGGCGCCACAAATCGCAAAGTACTTTTGCAACGACCATGTCTTGCCAGAGCGGTGCAGGCGCAACGCCAGTGCTCCCAGTCGCGAACCTTGTCCATGCAAGGCGGGTGAGCGGCGCGCGGCAACCGCCTTCTTCATCTGCGCTTCTAAGCGGGCGTATGGATCTTCCGAATAACGAGAGCGAACCTGTTGCAAGCGGCGCCTGCCCAGCCGGTCATTCCGATTTGCAACAGCGAACATCACACTGCCCATAAGTAAGGTCAGGAGCATGAGCGTGAAGACGAAGGCCGGGCTGGACGTCATGTCAGCTTTGCAGTTCCGCCGTCGCAACAGATTTGCTGCCACTGTGGGCAAAAAGAGTGCGCCTGCGTCATGGTTTTACCGCCCCGCCCGTTCTTGATTTCATACCAACGGAATGCAGCAAGCCGATCAGCTTGTCGGGCAACGAGGCTTTCGCATCGTGCGGCGCGCTGTCGGTGTTGCCGTCCAAGACCGTTGCGGCAAGCTCCCGCAGGGGCTGCGCAGATTTGCCCGACGGCTGTGCCTTGGCAAATACGGCGCCCGATTTTGCAGCCTTGGCGGCTGTCTGCAAATCAAGCGGGATCACGAAGTCCAGCGGCCGTTCGATCGCCGCTTCGAAATCCTTGCGGCTGACTTCTCCGCCGCTTGCCGGCACCTTGTTGGCCGCGACAAAGGTTTTGAGGTGATTGCCTTGGCTGGCGAGCAAGGCAAGGATGCGGATTGCATCGCGTGCACCGGCCAAGGTGAGTTCAGTCGTGATCACGACCACGTCGATCTGGGACAGCATCGGTAGGAAATCGACAAGCACCTGACGTGGCATGTCGATGACAGCGACTTCAAACGCTCGCCTGAACTCATCCTGCAATTGGTGAAATGCGGCGCCGTCGCGCCCCAGCGGAGCGGAGAGCGAAGCTTCGGCAGAAAGCAAGGACAGGTTGTCGCACGGACGTACCATGGCACGCTCGATGAACAGGCCATCGATCCGGGCCGGATTGTCAAGTGCGTCGGTCAGCCCCTTGCCCGCTTCGACATCCATCATGAGCGCGCCCGACCCGAAATGAACATCAAGATCGAGCAACGCTGTCGATTTGTTGTGGCTGGTCGCCAGCAGCCAGGCCAGCGAAGTTGCCACACTTGATGCACCAACCCCGCCGCGTGTGCCGATTACCGCCACGCTGACATGTTGATGCATCGGGTCAGCATTGCTCTTTGGCTTGGTAGCGTGAACCAGTGATTGAGCGTCGAGCAAGCTTTGTCGCAACGCCTGGCTGTCGAGTGGCTTCAGAAGATAATCGTGAATGCCGTCGGCAATAAGATCGCGATAAAGCTGGACGTCGTTGATATGGCCGATGGCGAGAACGAGCGTTCCTGCCTCGCAAACCTCGGCCAAACCTGAGATGTCCGCCAGCGGGTCTCCGCATTCGGAAAGGTCAACCACCAGAATGGACGGGCTGGCGCTTACCGCCAGCGTTTGTATGGCATTGCGCAACCCACCCTGGTGCACTTTCTCATCGCCTGAACCCACCTCATCCAGAACAGATCGCAAGGTTTTGGCGGACTGTTCATCGGCGACGAAGGCAGCAAAGCTGTCCCGGGTTGTGCGGGCGGCGTTCCAAGGAGCGTTCATCGGTCCTGCTGCCTAGGCAGTTCGGCGAGACCGTTGATGCCGCTGGGTGGCTGCTGGCGGTAGCTGTCGATCGCCTTGGATGCAGTCTTGGCTACTGTGTTTCCCACCTCTGCCTGTCCGCGCAGCAGATCGTGCGGATTGGCGATCATGGCTGCGACATTGCTGTTTACCGCGCAGCCATAGCCGGGATGCGTCGCGTTCGCCGGATTGGCGTCGGATTTGGCCGACCAGTCCGGGCAGCCAGGTACAAAGGCGCGCGCGCGCGTCAGGACGATCTGCGCAACACCGGGGGGCAAAGGCTCTGCCGCGAAACTCGAGATCATGGTCGGAAGTAAGCCGTGCGCTTCAATTATGCCGGCTAAGTCACGCCGAGCCAGCAAACCTGCTCCGCCCGACAGGATGGTCACGCTATCGCCGTCTCCGATCATGAAACTGCTGAGCCAGGCATTGAGCCGGGCTTGCTCCTGCACCGGCAAGAGGGTGGTTGCACCGCTGACGGTAAAGATATGGCGGGTACTTTCAACCACTGGCTGCTTTTGTGAATACAAGGAGCGGTTCGTTGCTACGCCGCCAATGCAACCCGACAAAGCAGCAAGCAGCATTATTGCAAAACCTGCGCCAGCCTGACGGCCGCCGTTACCCAAGCTGTTGCGGAGGGAACCTGCGATATGGGAAGGAGACATGGGATCTGCCTTGTCATTATTGAAGTCATTGCGTCGGAGCGGGGAGAGTCACTTGCAAATCACTCTGCGGGGTCGGACGACGTTGCAAAGACACACCGTCATGTTCGACGTTACGAAGGATCCTTTGTGCTTCAGTCGCTGTTTGATAGCCATCGGTAGGCAAGGCGATATCCTTGGCATCAACGGGTTTCACCAGATATGGCGTCACCACGATAACCAGTTCTGTTTCGCCTTTCTGAAAGCTTGTGGACTTGAAAAGACTGCCGATAATGGGAATGTTGGCTGCACCCGGCGTCTTATCCAGCAATTGCTGCGTGCCGTTCGACAGCAGGCCCGCGATCATGAAGCTTTGGCCTGAACCGAGCTCGACTGTTGTCTCCGCCCTCCTGATGGTGAGCGCGGGGATCTGAAAGCCGTCAATCACCACGGCTCCCTGTTGCGAAAGTTCCGAAACTTCCGGTCTCACCCGCAGCGATATGCGCCCGTTCGTCAGCACCGTGGGCGTATAGGCAAGACTTACACCATAATCGCGATATTCAATGGTTGTCGTGCCGAGTCCCTGGCTGATCGGAATGGGATATTCGCCGCCTGCAAGAAAGCTTGCGGTTTCCCCCGACAAGGCAGTCAGGTTTGGCTCTGACAAAGTGGAAATGAGGCCGATCCGTTCGGCAAGATCGAAGCCGAGATTGACGTCCAGCCCCAGAAGCTGGCCTGCCAAGTTCAAAGCAGTCTGCTGCGATCGGTTTGCGGGAAACTCGAAATTCGCCCCGCCGACAACAAATTTGCCTGTGCGGGGGTCGAACGGAAGGCTGATCGTGCCTGCGGGCAGATTGTATCTGCTGGATGCGTCCACCAGCGGCAAACCCGTTACGTCCTTGATCGCACCTGTGTTGTTGCCGCGCTGAATGCCAAACAGAAAGCCGCCGGACCGGTCGCGCGTGATGAGGTTTGCGTTCATCTCACGCACCAGCGTGCGGTTCACTTCGGCAAAGCGCACGTGCAGGCTTACCTGCAGCGGGCTCGCGATCTTCAACCTGCTGATAACGTTTACCCCCTGACCAGAGAAGGCGATCACCAGCCGCTCGGCTTCTGCGGCATCTTCGGGAGCCGCAACAGTTCCCGTCAGCAGGATCGTGTTGTTCATGGTTGCAACCATGATGTCTGCCTCAGGCATGGCCAGCCGAAGCATCTGGTCTACGCTATCAAGGTTCGAGCCTACCCGCACATTGGCGGACCAGACGATCTCTCCTGCAGGACCCGATGCATAGATGGTTGTCTCGCCGCCTGACTTTGCAAACAGGTAGATCTGGGTCTGTGACTTCACCTTCACATCGGCAATGGTGTCGTCGGCGATAAACACGTCAGCCATCCGAGCACCGACGTTTACCAAAGTGCCCCGGCCAATCGACAGCACAATGTCACTGTCGGGCCTGTTGCTGACCGCGTGCGTGCTGCCAGTTTGATCGCGAGCATAAGGATACGCGGCTTGTTGCGCCGTCACACCGCCTGCTCCGAGCGTCATTGCAAGACCAACCACCAGGACGGTCATCGCACGAACCCGACGAGTAGCGACCAGTGGCTGCAAGGTGGCAGGAGCGTTGACCGCAGCTTTGCCGGCAGTAAAACGGCTTTTCATCGAGGTTTCCTCATGATCCATGATCAGGGCTTTCAGGAGCGGGGGTCTGCACGGTTCAGCGGCCAACCGGAACGAGTTGCGTCTCGTTGCCCCTGCTCACCCTGATGCCCGGCCCCGCGGGTGCAGGTGAGGGCATTGCCGGGCTGTTTGCGTATGAAGGTGGTGGTGCGGCAGTGACAGAACTGCGAGGAAGCGTCTGTGGCGGCATCGTGCGTCGTTGAAAGCGTGAAATGTCGCCTCCGGTCTGCACGCTGGATCGAACGGACTGTGGTCTTGACATGACCGACTGCAAGATAGTCGCTTGTTCCTGCGGTGTTGCGTCAGCGGGAATGGCCGTGCCGGCGGACGCGATTGCCTGCTCCAGATCATCCTGGGTATCGGCAAGAGCACGCAAAGATAGGCTGATCGTGCCGATTGCCTGTGCAACGGCTACGATTTCGGCAATGCGCGGAGTTACTTCCAGTGTTACCGTGCTGAATTCCGAAACCTGAGTCTGACCACCTTCGGCGCTGCTTCTGGTCGTTTGATCGGTGGCAAGAACGCGCAGATTGCGCAACAATGTTTCGGCCGCGCGCAGTGGCTGCCCTTCCACTCCGGCAACCTCTTGCGTGAGCACCAGATCGACCCGGTCGCCGGGAAATACAAAACCCGCGACGCCGGTGGTGTCCGAGACAGGCACTGTCACCGCGCGCATTCCAGGGCCAAGGGCCGCGGCAAGGAAGCCGCGATCACCCGGCATCACCAGAGCGCCTCGTGTCACAGGTTGCCCGGCAGTAATCGGAAAGCGGACGACCGTACCAATGAGGTTTTTCATGTCCGACCCGGCTTCGAGGTAATAGGCGTCCTTCACCATTTCACGCGGCCAGGAGGTGAACCGCACGGCATCGGCGGTGATGATAGTGCCGGTCGGCAACGCGCGCTGCGCCACCAGCACACGTTCGCCGACAGGTTCACCTGCAATTGTTGCGGCAGGGGGCGGTGCGGCGCTGGCGGTGAAGAGGCTGCGCGCCAGGAGTGCGGCCAAAACCGCAACCACCAGCGCAGCAAGCAGCAGCACAAGCTTTTTCCTGTCCATGACCCTTCATCTTCCTGCCATGCAGCCCGGGTGATTCCCGGCTGCCAGTTCGCATCTCAAACTGCGGTGAAATTGGTTAACAAACGATCAAGACAGTCCGCTGACAGACGCAGATTGCACCAGAGTGGACGGAATTTGCATCATCAGGATCAGCAGGATCGCGGCTGCGACCGGGACGGCGTAAGGCACCTGCAGCTTGCCAATCGTGGCACCGGCGCGGCGTTGTCGCCGACGGCGCCAGAAGAGTGCAAGGGTCAGCACGCCGTTGATGACGCTTGCAATGACCAGCAGCGCGACAAACCAGCGCGGCTCAAGACACAGAGCAATTGCGGTCAGGAGCTTGACGTCACCGCCGCCCACCTGTCCACACCGAAACAACAGCGCTCCGCCAAGGAAAGTCGCAGCTGCCATTGCCATCTGCCCTGCAATGTCGGGCCAGAGCTGCAGGCCGCCGGTCCACCAGAAGAGCGGCGCCAGTGCCGCAATGCCAAGGCAGAGCACATTGCTGATCCGCCGGTGCCGCAGATCCGTGACAGCTGCGTAAAGCGTGCCGATTGCCAAGGCGGCGACCAACCCGTAGGTAATATTGCCGTTGATCATGTCAGGCTCCGCTCCGGTGTATTTGCAGGCAAGAAACAGGGGCAAACCCCTAAAGCACCATGCTTACCAAACCGTAACGAGGGGCCGGCAGCAGCATCGCTGCGCATATTTGTCGGGCGCGTGGCGTCAGACAGGCACGAAGAAGCCAGCATGAGCAATCGCTTCGACGTTGCCATCGTGGGTGCGGGCATGGCAGGTGCCAGTCTTGCAGCAGCAGTTGGCCGCCGGGCGCGTGTCCTGCTGGTCGAAGCAGAGGATCAGCCAGGCTACCACGCAACCGGCCGATCGGCTGCCTTCTGGACGCCGAGCTATGGCGGACCGGGCGTCGTGCCGCTGACCCTGGCATCGCATGCGGCCCTGGAGCGAGGCGGGTTCTTGAGGCCACGCGGTGCCCTGACGCTTGCGCGCGAGGCCGATCGCCCCCTGGTCGAAGGGTTTGTCGCCACTTTCGCCAAATTGGGGATTGCCGTTGAACTGGTCGGGCGCACACGCATGGTGGCGCTGGTACCACAGCTGCGCGATGACTGGACTGTAGCTGCCTGGGAGCCGGAGTGCTGCGACATTGATGTGGCGGCGTTGCACGGCGAATATCTCAAGCAGGCAAGATTATCTGGCGTGCAGTTGCGCAGTCGGGCGCGGCTGCATTCGGCAGAGCGGACAGGCGGCAAATGGTCGCTGGTGCTCGCTTCCGGTGACCCGGTGGAGGCCGGCCTGCTTGTCAATGCCGCCGGCGCATGGGCCGACGACATCGCCCGCTTGGCTGGCGCGCGGCCGCTGCGCATTCAGGCAATGCGGCGCACCATGGCACAGCTCGTTGTCGCGCCGCCGCCGCCTGCTGACCTACCGCTCGTGTTGGACATCAATGAAAAGTTCTATTTCAAGCCGGAGAATGGGCGGGTCTGGCTGTCTCCACATGACGAAACCCTCTCTTTGCCGTGCGATGCTGCGCCCGAGGAGCTTGATATTGCTACTGCGGTGGAGCGCCTGGAGCAGGTGGTCGGCTGGAAGGTGGGGCGAGTCGAGCGCCGCTGGGCAGGTCTGCGCAGTTTTGCGCCCGACCGGCTGCCTGTGTACGGGTTTGACGCCAAGGTGCCGGGTTTTTTCTGGTTCGCCGGACAGGGTGGTTTCGGGATCCAGACGGCGCCGGCGGCTGCGGCTCTGGGCGCCGGTCTGCTGCTGACAGAGGCGGTGCAGGGTCCGGCCTGCGACATAGACCCCGCCCGATACGCACCAGACCGGTTCGACTAATCGTGCAGGTCACACCTGTGCAGCCACGCTGCTGGCCGCATTGCTTGCCAGCGTGTCAGCGCGTTCGTTTTCCGGATGACCGGAATGTCCTTTGATCCAGCACCATTCGACCTTGTGAGGGCGCGCTGCCGCCAGCAGTTCGCGCCAGAGATCCTCGTTCAGAACCGGCTTGTTGGCCGCTGTCTTCCAGCCTTTTCTCTGCCAGCCGAACACCCATTTGGTGATCCCGTCGATCATGTATTTGCTGTCTGTGTGCAGGGTAACGCGGCAAGGGCGGTTCAACGCTTCCAAAGCGCGGATCGCTGCCGTGAGCTCCATCCGGTTGTTGGTCGTGGCAGGTTCTGCTCCCGACAGCTCCTTTTCCTGCGCACCCCTGCGCAGGATCGCGCCCCAGCCGCCAGGGCCAGGGTTGCCCTTGCAGGCCCCGTCGGTAAATATCTCGACCTCGTTCATGGGGCGAACACCGCAGCACCGCTCCTGGCGTAGAACTCCAGCCGGTTGAAGAACTCGACCGGGTTTTTGCGGGTGACAAGCGCATCGGGCGGCGTATTGAGCCAGTCATAGGCTCGGGTCAGGGCAAACCGTAGCGAAGCGGCTTGCGCGAGAACCGGCAAGGCCGCGCGCTCTGATGCGGCAAGCGGGCGCACGGTTTCATATCCGTTTAACAAGGCATCACCAAGCGCGGCATCAAAGGCCCGGCCCTGGCTATCGAAACTCCATGCAGCGTGCGTAACCGCAAGATCGTAGGCCATCGGACCGTTGCACGCGAAATAGAAGTCGATCAGTCCGGACACCCGCCCGTCCAGCAGCAAGACATTGTCCGGAAACAGATCAGCGTGAATGACAGAGGACGGCAGGTCTGCAGGCCATTGCGCCGCGATGCGTGCAAGGTGATCGGGTATTGCTGACAATCTGGCGTCGATTTCCTGCCATCGACCGGCGCAGCTTGTGGCAAAACGCAGCCATGCCGCCGGACCCATCGCGTCTGTCCGGCGCATGGCAAAGGCGAGCGCGGAGAGATGGACACCGGCAAGCGCGCTGCCGACTGCATGGGCCTGCGCTGCCGTTGGCCGATCGGCCGACACGCCGGGAAGGAACTCGATCAGGGCAACGGCCTTGTCCCTGCCCTTGCAGGACAGGGTCTGGAACGCGGCTCCGGTGCGATCGTGGATGGTGGCAGGAACAGGGCAGCCGGCGGCGGCAAGATGGTCGAGCAGACCAAGAAAGAACGGCAGGTCCGCAACATCTGTCCGTTCTTCATACATGGTCAGGATAAAGCGGCCGCGTTGCGTTTCCACCAGCCAGTTGCTGTTCGATACCCCTTCGGCAATGCCCTTGGCTGATACGAGCGCGCCGACATCGAAACTGTCGATCAGTGCTGCCATCTCTTCTGCACCGATCCTGGTATAGACTGCCACCGGGCGTCAGTCCGCCAATTGGCGCGGCAGTTTGAAGACGATGCGTTCTTCTGCGGTGGTGATCACCTCTTCCTCGACCGTGCGCAGGGAGTTCAGCCGGTCCACCACCTCGCGCACCAGGACTTCAGGCGCGGATGCTCCTGCCGTCAGGCCGATCGTGCCAACCCCGTGGAGCCAGGCTGGCTCTATGTCGCTGCCGCGCTGGATCAGCCGCGCATCGGTGCCGATTCGCTCCGCCACCTCGACCAGCCGCACCGAATTGGATGAATTTGCAGCCCCGATGACAAGCAGCAGATCGACCTGGGGTGCGATCGCCTTCACCGCCTCCTGACGGTTGGAAGTGGCGTAGCAGATGTCCTCTGCCTTGGGCCCGACGATCTGCGGAAAGCGTGCTTTCAAGGCCTGCACGATCATGCCGGTATCATCGACGGACAAGGTCGTCTGGGTAAGGAACGCAAGCGCATCTTCGTCGCCAAAAGAAAGCTTTTCCACGTCGTCTACTGTTTCCACCAGCGTCATCTGACCCGCTGCGACCTGACCGAAGGTTCCGATTACCTCGGGATGGCCGCGATGACCGATGAAGATGATGTGCCGTCCGGCCTCCACCTGCCGTTCCGCCTGCCGGTGCACCTTGCTGACCAGCGGGCAGGTCGCGTCAAGAAAATCAAGCCCGCGATCCCGCGCCTCTGCGGGAACAGCCTTGGGCACACCGTGGGCGGAAAACACGACCGGCACGCCATCGGGCACCTCGTCAAGCTCTTCCACGAACACCGCGCCTTTCGCCCGCAGCGAATCGACAACAAAGCGGTTGTGCACGATTTCGTGCCGCACATAGACTGGCGCGCCGTATCTAGCGATGGCACGCTCCACGATTTCGATCGCGCGGTCGACCCCGGCGCAGAAACCCCGCGGTGCGGCAATCAGCAGCTTGAGCGGCAGGCGCGTGACACCAGCCGGCCCCGCATCGCCGCTGCCGCTGTCGGGCGTGGTCAGGATATGGCCTTCGTCCGGCGTCGGACGGGTTTGCAATGGTGTGTCGGTTGGCGTCATCGCTGACGCATAGCTGGTCCATTCGCCACACGCAAAGGATTGGCGTTTATTGCAGAGAGGCGCATTGTACCGGCTCCAATTGCTCTTGCGCCATGGTCAAGCTAAGGCGGGCAATCGCGCCGGCATCCACGCAAGCTGGCATGGTAATGGCCCGCAAATTCGCCTGTGAGGGATTTGGTACCGATGATGAACATGAACCGGAATCCTGACCATCGCGGCACGCGCGCCTGGCGCCGCAGGTGTCTGGGTGCCGCGACCATGCTGACCGCCATTGCTGTGCTGGCCGGATGCAGCAGCGAGGGCGAGCTGGTGCTGAATGAAGGCGTCGGCGTAAATGCGGTGCGATCGCGCTGCCCGGCAGTCGGCATTGCCGAACCGACCGGCGACATCACCTTGTTCCGCGATTCGGCAAACCCGACGCAGGCTTCCCTCGACGTCACTGCAACCATGACCAACGTTCGCAGCAGCTGCGATGACAGCGGCGCCAGGATCTACGCCGAAGTGGCCTTTGATATCCACGCGCGCCGTAGCGACGCTGCGGGCGCCCGCACTGTCACATTGCCCTATTTCGTGACGGTGGTGCGCGGCGGCAATGCCGTTTTGACCAAGCGCATCGGACAAGCGACCGTAAGCTTTGCCGATGGCGAGGAGCGGGCGCAGGCAAGCGCGCGTGCTGGCGCTTTTGTCGATGCAAGCGCGGCGACCCTGCCGGCAGAGGTGCGGGACCGCATCACGCGCAAGCGCAAGGCGGGTGACGCAGATGCCGCGCTCGACCCGCTTGCCGACCCGGAGGTAAAGGCCGCTATCGCGCGTGCAACCTTTGAAATGCTGGTCGGTTTTCAGCTCGACCGGCAGCAATTGGTCTATAACGCCACGCGCTGAGCACAGGAAAGGGGCACACGCGCTAACGTTGCCCGGGCCGGTTCTCATGCTTCCCTGTCGGCGCTAAAGCCGCTAACGGCGCGCAGATGAACCAGACCAAGACCATTCATGCCGCCATGTCGGACGCCGTCAATGCCGTGCTGGACAGGCTGGAAGAACGTGGCGTGCTGCCAGCAGGCCTGTCGCGCGCCAATGTCGCGGTGGAACCGCCGCGCGACATTGCACATGGCGACCTTGCGACCAATGCCGCCATGGTGCTGGCCAAGCCGGCAAAAACCAGCCCGCGCACGCTTGCCGACGCGATCATTGCCGAGCTTGCGGCGCACCCGCTGGTGGAGGATGCGCAGCTTGCCGGCCCGGGATTCATAAATTTGCGGCTGATCAGTAACGCCTGGCGCGACGAACTTGCCGCCATTGCCGCACTTGGCAATGATTATGGTCGCTCCGCTATCGGTGCGGGCAAGACGGTGAACATCGAATATGTCTCCGCCAATCCGACCGGCCCCATGCATATGGGCCATTGCCGCGGTGCGGTTGTGGGCGATGCGCTGGCGGCCCTGCTGGAATATGCCGGCCATGCGGTCATCCGCGAATATTATGTGAACGACGCCGGCGGACAGGTGGACGTCCTCGCGCGCTCTGTGCACCACCGCTATCGTGAGGCGCTGGGCGAGCCGGTTGGTCCGGTGCCTGAGGGGCTTTACCCAGGCGAATATCTTGCACCGGTCGCCACCGCACTGGCGCAGGAGTTCGGCGACCGCTATCAAAGTGCACCCCAAACAGAATGGCTGGCGCTGTTTCGCGTGCGGGCAGTCGCGGCCATGCTCAACATGATCCGGGCAGATCTTGCCCTGCTCGGCATCCATCATGACCTGTTCTCGTCCGAAGCGCAGTTGCAGGCAGCGGGCAAGCCCGAAGCGGCCGAGGCGTTTCTGCGTGAAAAGGGGCTCGTCTATGACGGCGTGCTCGAAGCGCCCAAAGGCAAGACGATAGATGACTGGGAGCCTGTCGAGCTGCCGCTGTTCCGCTCCACCAGCTTTGGCGACGATCAGGACCGGCCGATCCGCAAATCGGATGGCAGCTGGACCTATTTCGGTGCCGATCTGGCCTATCATTTCCAGAAGTCCGAAGGCGTCGATGCGCTGATCGATATCTGGGGCGCGGATCATGCCGGCACGGTCAAGCGGATCAGGGCTGCGGTCGCCGCGCTGACGCAGGCACGCGACGGCGAGCCGATGCCGTTCGATGTGAAGCTGGTGCAGATGGTGCAGCTCTTGCGCGATGGCGAGCCTGTAAAGATGTCCAAGCGGTCGGGCAATTTCGTCACGCTTGCCGATGTGGTGTCGGAAGTGGGCCGGGACGTGGTGCGTTTCACTATGCTGACGCGCAAGCCCGAAGCGCAGATGGATTTCGACTTTGCCAAGGTGGTCGAGGCTTCACGCGACAATCCGGTGTTCTACGTGCAATATGCGCATGCCCGCATCTGTTCCACCCTGCGCAAGGGCGCAGAAGCAGGCATCACGCCCTCTGCCGACCATCTGGCCTTGTTGGGTGAGGAGGAGCTTGCCCTGGTGCGGCAGGCGGCGCAGTTCCCCCGCACCGTGGAGGCTGCGGCACGAAACAGGGAACCGCACCGCATCGCCTTCTTCCTGAACGATCTGGCTGCCGCGTTCCACGCCTTCTGGAACCTTGGCAATGAGCGGATCGACAAGCGGTTCATCCTTGCCGATGATGTGGCTGTGTCCGGCGCGCGGCTGTTCCTGGCCCAATGCATCGCGCAGGTGATTCGCAACGGAATGGGCATTCTTGGCGTGGAGGCAGCAGAGGAGCTTTAACATGGCAGCGGCGGACAGAAGCGAGCGCACGGGGCACGCCACGCCGCCGGTGCGCCATGCCGCTGACAGCGGCGACCTTTCCTGGCTGGACGATGAGGAGGAGTTTGACGATCCTGCACCGCGCACGTTCCTGTCCGCGCGCATGGTCATGCTGCTTGCTGCGGCTCTGACCTTGCTCGTCATCGGCGGCTGGTGGGTGCAGGCGCAATTGTCCACGCCGCCCGCAGCCGACGGATCGACCATTCCGGCGCCGGCAGAACCTTACAAGGTGCGGCCGAAAGATCCCGGCGGCATCACGTTCGACGGGTCGGGTGACGCGGCTTATCTCATCGGAGAGGGTGTTGAGCAGCGCGCGGTGCTTGCCGACGTCGGACCGCCCGGTGATTCAGCCTTGCCAACGGCTGCTGCTGCGGGAGCTGCCGTTGCGTCGGCCGTGCAAGCCGAGCCGGACGTTGGAGCGGGGGCTGCCTCCGGCGCAGTCGTGCAGGTTGGAGCATTCGCAACAGAGCCGGCGGCGCAGGCAGGCTGGCAGTCGCTGATCCGCCGATACGAACCGCTGGCGAATCATGATCACCGGGTCGTGGAAGGGCGTGCCGACATCGGCAATGTCTACCGGCTACAAGCCGTTACCGGTTCTGCAGGAGCCGCGTCTGCCTTGTGTAACGACATGCGAAAGCATGGCGTGGAATGCCAGGTGAAGCGATGACAGGCAAGGTTCCGGTCCTGCAACGGGCAAGGGTTGTGACGGGAAGGCGCCGGACATGACCCCATGCGTGTTCGGTCTTGCCGGTCTTTCGCTGAGCGCTGATGAGCGGGCGTTTTTCCGCGATGCCGATCCGGCCGGCTATATCCTGTTTGCCCGCAACTGCGAAACCGTGGCGCAGGTGCGGGCATTGACGGACGACCTGCGTTCGCTGCACGGCCGCGATGCGCTGTTCATCACCATCGACCAGGAAGGCGGCCGGGTCGCACGGATGAAGCCGCCGGCGTGGCCGGCCTATCCGCCTGGCGCAGCGTTCGACCGGTTGTACGATGTAGCACCGATTACCGCGATGGAGGCAGCGCGGGTCAACGCGCTGGCTATCGGGCTGGATCTGGCAGAAGCCGGCATCTCGTCGGGCGCATTGCCCCTGCTCGACGTGGCGACCGGTGACATGCACGATGTCATTGGTGACCGGGCTCTGGGCCACGATCCGGATCGCGTCGCCTCACTTGGTCGAGCCGTGCTCGACGGCCTGCTGGAGGCAGGCGTGCAGGGCATTGTCAAGCACATGCCGGGGCACGGCCGGGCCACCGCGGACAGCCATCATCGGCTGCCCGTCGTGACCGCCGATACAGATGCTCTTGAAATCGATCTTGCGCCATTTCGCGCCTTGAACGATGCCGCCATCGCGATGACCGCGCATATCGTCTATCCTGCGTGGGATAGAGAGCGGCCCGCTACGCAGTCACCCACGATCATCGCGGAGATTATCAGGAAAGCGATCGGCTTCGATGGCCTGCTGCTGTCAGACGACATCGACATGCAGGCGCTGACAGGATCTGTACCCGAACGCGCATGGGCAGCGATCACGGCGGGATGCGATCTGGTGCTCAACTGCTGGGCAAGGCAGGACGACATGATCGCGATTGCCGCTGCCTTGCCGGCAATGACACCGCTTGCAGTTGAACGGCTGGACCGTGCCATGCAGCCAGTCGATGTCGCAGGAGCGTTCCAGGGTGCAGAGCTGCGGCGCGAAGCTATTGCCAAACGCGATGCCCTGCTGCGGGCAGGCGGAATAGCGCCGTAGCGCATCTAACCAGAGCAACGGCACGCGCATGAAAGTCGGAGTCTGCCACAGGAGCCACTAAGAAAGGCAGGTCGCGGTTGCCGACACCGTCACTGGATTGTTCTGTTGAAACTCCCTAGAATGCAATCATACCGACCGAGGAGAAACGCCTGTGAACATAGGTCCATGGCAATTGCTGATCGTTGCGCTCGTGGTGCTTGTCCTGTTTGGGCGGGGCCGCATTTCCGAGATGATGGGCGATTTTGGCAAAGGCATCAGGAGCTTCAAGCAAGGCATGAACGAGGACGAGCGCAAGGATGCGCCACGCATCGCACAGCAGCATGGAGAAGCTGCGGCAGCGCCGGTTCCGCCTGTCACACCTGCTGCTACTGACGGGGCAGAGCCGCTGACTGCTCCAGAGACGCCGCTTGCCCGACCGGCAACGGCAGAGCAGATGCGCCGCAAAGATCACGCAGGCTAAGCACGCGATCCGATGTTCGATATCGGCGCGTCCGAACTGCTGGTGATCGTGGTGGTTGCGGTTGTCGTGATCGGCCCGAAGGACCTGCCTCTCGCCATGCGTACGGCTGGTCGCTGGATCGGCAAGCTGCGCCGGGTGTCGGGGCATTTTCGCGCAGGCGTCGATGCCATGGTCCGCGAGGCGGAAATGGAGGACATGGAAGCGGAGTGGAAGCGGCGCAATGCCGAAATCATGGCGCGTGGCTCTGGTGCTGAGCCCGGCGCAGTCGGTGCCGCCGCGCAGGGAGGCGCCGGCTCTCTGAATTTGTCAGAAGGGCACGATGACGCTGAGCCTGCTGTGCAGATGGAGCCGCGCAATCCTCCTGCGCGGCTCGATGATCGCGTCCACAAGCCCGGAGATACAGCCGAAGATAGCGCAAGCCTGCCGGCACCAGCCATTTCGGCAGGCCCGGATGAGCCGCACGGTGCCAGCCGGGTCAACGGGCGCTGATCCTTGGTTTATCGCATCCCAGATATCGACGACACCGAGCAGCCGTTGCTCGATCATCTGATCGAACTGCGCCGGCGGTTGGTCCGTTGCGTTCTTGCGCTGGCAGTGGCTTTTGCTGTTTGCCTGCCGTTTGCCGATGATATCTTCGGCTTTCTGGTGCGCCCGTTGACAATGGCGTTTCCGCAGGGCGAAGGGCGGCTGATCTATACAAAGCTTTATGAAGCGTTTTTCGTTGAACTCAAGGTGACCTTGTTCGCCGCGTTCTGCCTTTCCTTTCCGATTATCGCCAACCAGCTTTGGGCGTTTGTCGCGCCGGGGCTCTACGCGCGGGAAAAAAAGGCCTTCCTGCCGTTCCTGTTTGCAACGCCGATGCTGTTTCTTGCCGGCGCCTCGCTGGCGTATTTCGTCGTGATGCCAACCGCATTCAGATGGTTCCTGGGGTTTTCCGGCACGGCCGGGGGTCTCCCGCTCGAGGCATTGCCGGGAACAGGCGATTATCTCGATCTGGTCATGCAGTTCATCCTCGCATTCGGAGTGAGTTTCCTGCTGCCGGTGCTCCTGCTGCTGCTGAACCGGGCCGGCTTTGTCAGCCGCGCGCAATTGGTGCGGGCACGGCGGTATGTAATCGTCGGCATTGTTGCCATTGCGGCGGTCATCACACCGCCTGATCCCGGGTCGCAGATGATCCTTGCCGTGCCGCTGCTGCTGCTGTTCGAGGGGTCATTGATACTGATGCTGTTTGGAGAGAAGAAACGCGCCAGGCGTGCTGCACTCCAAGCAGAGGAGAAACCGGTCTGATCCTACGCCGGGGTTTGGCGCCCGCTGCTAACGCGTGCCAGTCTGCTGCTTATTCCCGGTCTGCTGCTTATCGGCAGCATAAACCCGTCTGCCGGCGATCCAGGTTTCCAGCACCTCTATCGCCCGCAGATTGGCAGGTGTGGTATCGAACGGGTTTGCAGACAGCAGTATGAAATCGGCCCATTCCCCTTCCCGGAGTGATCCGAAGCGGCCTTCAGCCTGCTGCGCCCAGGCAGCGCCGCTGGTATAGGCTGCGAGCGCGGTTGACAGGACGATCCGCTGTTCAGCAAGCCAGCCACCGGCCGGTTGTCCCGTGGCGTCCATCCGCGAGATCGCCGCTGCCAATCCTGCAAACACGTCAGGCTGCTCCACCGGGGCATCGGACCCGAACGCGAGCGGCACGCCTGCATCTTCCATTGCGGCCCACGCATAGGCGCCGGTGAGCCGGTCAGGGCCAAGCCGCGCCTGCGCCATCTGCCAATCCGACGTCTGATGCTGCGGCTGCATCGAGGCGACGGTTCCCAATTGTGCAAACCGGGCAATATCACCGGGATCGACAATCTGCGCATGTTCGATACGCCAGCGCCGATCGCCCGTGTAAGTTTCGTTCAGTTCGGCAATCGCATCCAGCACTTCTGAATTGGCTGCATCACCGATTGCATGGACCGCCACCTGGAACCCCTCCAACGCCGCCCTGCTCATCAGGTTGCGCATCTGCGTCCCTGACAGCAACGGCAGGCCGGTTTGTGTGGCAGCGTCGGCATAGGGCTGCTTGAGCCAAGCCCCGCGGGAGCCGAGCGCACCATCCATGTACAGCTTGACACCGGCAAGGCGCAGCCTGTCGCCGTATAGCCACGGCGTCGGGCCCGGGCCGGCGATTGCTTCCATGTCGACAGTTCCCGCAGCGTAGCCGACGATGCGGAGTTGCAGGCGGCCAAGATCTCCCGCGCGGCGGTAGCTTTGCCACCCGTTCAGCGTGGTGCCCATGTCGGCCACTGCAGTGATGCCGCGGGCGAGCAGGATCTGCTGTGCTTTTTCAAGCGCAAGATCCCTGTCCTTGGCGCGCACAGGCGGCAATGCTGCATCGATCAACGCCATGGCATTGTCGACCAGCACGCCGGCAGGCTGCCGCGATGTGCCGATCCGCTCGATGCGCCCACCAGCCGGATCGGCAGTGGTCACATCTATCCCGGCGGCAACAAGCGCTGCGCTGTTTGCCCAGCCAGCATGCCCGTCCACCCGTTGCAGCCAGACCGGCCGGTCGGTGACCAGATCGTCAAGTTGCGCTGCGGTAGGAAATTGTCCAAGTCCCCATGCTTCCTGGTTCCAGCCGCGGCCGATGATCCACGCCCGCTCCGGGTTCTGCTCTGCGTATAGTGCGATCCGCTGCCGTGCTTCTGCAAGGCTGCGGGTATCCGACAGGTCCAGCGTCAAGGCGGCAAAGCCAATGTCGCTGACGTGCAGATGCGCATCGACGAAGCCGGGCAGCAGCGTGCGTCCCCCACCATCGAGGCGGTAATCCACGTCGCGCGGCAGTTTTTGCCCCTGGTCGTAAATCTGTCTGACCCGACCATCATCGTCGACGAGCATGGCGGCAAATCGCGTGACCGTTCCGTCCCTGTCGAAACGCATGCCGTCCACATTGTCGACCAGCGTGTCTGCCGCAGCATTCTGCCCGGTCAGCGCCAGCATCATCGCAAGGGAAAGGAGCAGCGGACGACGGGATCGCAAAAACATCATGCGGGCTCCTTTAGCCACAGTTTGCATGACACGCCACACGCGATGGTGCATGGGCGCCAGAACAATCGACCGATCGGGCGGCCCGCGCCTGCTTTCAACCCCTGTGCATCGCGGGGTGCATTGCAGGCGAGACGAGCGGAACGCCGACAGGTGCCATCAATGACGCCCGGAAAGGCAATATGGAAAACGCAAGCACTCCTGCGCAAAACGATCCGCAAATCCGCGCGCCCAACCCGTCCTTCCGGACCGAGATGGAAGGTCCTGTGCCCTATGGCGCCGACGATGTAAGGGCTGCGGCTGCACGAATATCCGGGCAGGTCGTGCGGACGCCGACCCTGCACAGCAGAACGCTTTCGCAGATTACCGGTGCCAATATCTGGCTGAAGTTCGAAAACCAGCAATTTACCGCCGCTTACAAGGAGCGGGGTGCATTGAACGCGCTGCTGTTGATGGACGACGATGTCCGCGCGCGCGGCGTGATCGCAGCGTCGGCCGGCAACCATGCACAGGGGCTGAGCTATCATGGCACGAGACTGGGCGTCCCGGTCACGATCGTGATGCCGCGCTCCACTCCGACCATCAAGATCATGCAGACCGAGGCGGTCGGCGGCACGGTCGTTCTCCACGGCGAAACCTACGACGATGCCTACGCCCATGCCCGCAAGCTGGAGCAGGAGCGCGGCCTTACGTTCGTGCACCCTTTCGACGACCCGCATGTTTCGGCAGGCCAGGGCACGGTTGCGATCGAGATGCTGGAGGACGCGCCGCAGATCGACACTCTGGCTGTGCCGATTGGTGGCGGCGGGCTGATCAGCGGCATGGCGACGGTGGCGCGCCAGGTAAAGCCTGATATCACCATCTATGGCGTGCAGGCCGCGCTGTTTCCCTCGATGTATGCCAAGGTGAATGGGCTCGACCTGGAGTGCGGCGGCGATACCCTGGCCGAAGGCATTGCCGTGCGCGATCCCGGCGAGATGACAGCACGGATCATCCAGAGGCTTGTTGATGATATTGTGCTTGTCAACGAACCTGCGCTTGAATCGGCAACGGCGTTGCTGCTCCAGATCGAGAAAACGGTAGTGGAAGGAGCAGGCGCGGCCGGACTGGCGGCGGTTTGCACAAATCGTGCAATGTTCGAAGGGCGCAACGTCGGGATCGTCTTGTGCGGCGGCAATATCGACACCCGTCTGCTGGCCAATGTGCTGCTGCGCGATCTTGCCCGTTCGGGCCGGTTGGCGCGGCTGCGGCTGACGCTGCAGGATCGGCCAGGTGCCCTGTTCAAGGTGATGCGCGCTTTCAACGCCCAGAACGTCAACATCATTGAAATCTATCACCAGCGCATCTTCACGACCTTGCCGGCCAAGGGCCTCATCACCGACATCGAATGCGAGGCGCGCGACCGCGGGCAGATCGATGCGTTGATCGCCCAGTTGCGCGGTGAAGGCTATCAGGTCGGCGAAGTGGAACTGGCCTGATCACCGGCGGATGGTTAACATCACCCTGCAAGGTGTCTGATGGGTGTGATGCGCCGGCAGGCGGCGGCAAGCTGTGTCAACGCGGGATGATCCGCAAGGAATCGCTGACCGGGTGGTAAACTGCCTTCCCATTCCGGCAAGTCTCACGACATAAGCACAGGCTGACGCGATGCAGGCCATGAGCAGCACTGCGCATGCAAGTCTCTTGCAGAAGGATGGAAGAAGGGTAGGTATATCTACGTGACTGCACCGGTACGATTCCCACGCTTCTATGTAACTGCTCCGGCAGCATGCCCGTATCTGCCTGACCGGCAGGAACGGAAGATCTTTACCGAGATCAACGGCGGGGATGCCGATGCGCTCAACGACGCGCTGGGACAGATCGGCTTTCGCAGGAGTCAGACCGTTGCTTACAGGCCAAGCTGCACCGGCTGCCGGGCCTGCGTGTCGGTGCGGGTGGTCGCAAGCGAATTTGCACCGTCCGGCACGCAAGCCCGCACGCTGCGCAAGAACGCCGATCTGGTGCCGTCTGCCTGCCAGCCATGGTCGACGGAGGAGCAATATGCGCTCCTCCAACAATATCTTGCAGCGCGTCATCCAGGTGGTGGCATGTCAACCATGGACGAGACAGATTATACCGACATGGTCGAACGCACGCCGGTAACAAGTTATGTGGTGGAATACCGGGAGCCCGACCAGGCCGGGCGGCCCGGCAGGCTGGTCGGCGCTTGCCTGACCGATCGGCAGAATGATGGTCTGTCGATGATCTATTCGTTCTACGATCCGCATCATCCGACGCGGTCGGGGCTTGGCAATTACATCATTCTTGATCACATCCGGCGAGCCGCGGATGCAGGGCTGGCCTACGTCTATCTGGGCTACTGGATCGAGGGGTCGGCGCGCATGCAGTACAAGATCCGCTACCGACCGCTCGAACAGCTTGGTATGGATGGCTGGGAGCGTTTCAATCCCGACCGGCAGAATGCGCTTATCGCCAATGCGGTGGCGCCATCTGCAAATAATTCGTCCCGCACAGGCAAGGATGGTTTGCCCAATGGCCAGCGGCACTATCGCTTCGACCAGGGAAAATAGCCGCCCTTTTGCAAACGCCCTCCGCCGTGCAGCAGTTCACAAGCGGACAGAAGAGCCGATGATCAGCTGCTCAGGAATGCTGCGGTGCTGATGACCGGGGCAGTGCGTCAGTGCTGCTGATCTGAACATCAGCATCTGCGCCGGCCGAATGACAAAAGGCGCCCGGGATGAAACGGACGCCTTTGTCATTGCAGCAGCTTGGGATCAGCCGCTGTAGTAAAGGTCGTATTCAACCGCGCTCGGCGTCATTTCCACGCGCTTCACCTCTTCCCATTTAAGCGCGGTGAACGCCTCGATCTGTTCTTTTGAGAACACCTCTCCCTGCAGCAGGAAGTCGTGATTGTTCTCAAGCTCGGTCAGCGCCTCGCGCAGCGAGGTCGCCACGGTTGGCACGTCGGCCAGTTCGGCAGGCGGCAGATCGTAAAGGTTCTTGTCCATCGCTTCGCCGGGATGGATCCGGTTCCTGATCCCGTCGAGCCCCGCCATCAGCAATGCGGCATAGGCAAGATAGGGATTGGCCATCGGATCTGGAAAGCGGAACTCCACCCGCTTGGCCTTTTCGCCTGCCCCGTAAGGGATGCGGCAGGACGCCGAACGGTTGCGCGCGGAATAGGCAAGCAGCACCGGCGCCTCGTAACCCGGCACCAGCCGCTTGTAGCTGTTGGTGGTGGGGTTGGTAAAGGCATTGAGCGCCTTGGCATGCTTGATGACGCCGCCGATGTAGTAAAGACAGGTATCGGACAGCCCGGCATAGCCATTACCGGCAAAGGTCGCCTTGCCCTTGTCCCAGATCGACATATGGGTGTGCATGCCCGACCCGTTGTCCTTCATGACCGGCTTGGGCATGAAAGTGGCCGTCTTGCCGTAAGCCTGCGCCACCATGTGGACGATATATTTGTAGATCTGCATGCGGTCGGCGGTTTCAACGAGCGTGCCGAACATCATACCAAGCTCATGCTGCCCCGGGGCGACCTCATGGTGGTGCTTGTCGCACGGCAGACCCATGGCCAGCATGGTCGACACCATCTCGCCGCGAATGTCGACGGCGCTGTCGACCGGCGCGACCGGGAAATAGCCGCCCTTGGCACGGGGTCGATGCGCCAGATTGCCACCATCATATTCGCGGTTGGTATTGGTCGGCAGCTCGATATCGTCGATGGTGTAACCCGAACCTGCGTAATTGTCGTAGAAGCGCACATCGTCGAACATGAAGAACTCGGCTTCCGGCCCGACATAGATGGTGTCGCCGATGCCTGTGCTTTTCAGATAGGCTTCGGCGCGCTTCGCCGTCGATCGCGGATCGCGGTTGTAAAGCTCGCCCGTCGAAGGTTCGACGATGTCGCAAAACAGGATCATCATCGGCGTGGCGGAAAACGGATCGATATAGGCAGCGTCCAGATCCGGGCGCAGGATCATGTCCGATTCGTTGATCGTCTTCCATCCCTCGATCGACGATCCGTCGAACATCAGTCCCTGCTCAAGCTCGTCTTCGCCCATGACCGATGCCACCATCGTCAGATGCTGCCATTTGCCTTTGGGATCGGTGAAACGCAGATCGATCCATTCGATCTCCTCATCCTTGATCCGCTTCAGAATGTCATTGGCAGAAGCCACAGGCTTTCCTTTCATCGATGATCCCCGTTATTGGCAGGCAGGATGGTGAACTTGGGCGTCGTGCGATGTACAAGCGCGATCAGACCGCGTCGGCGTCGCGCTCCTGCGTGCGGATGCGCATGGCCATTTCGACAGGCGAGACGAAGATCTTGCCGTCGCCGATGCGCCCGGTCTGCGCCGCATTCGCTATGGCCTCGACCACCCGGTCGGCAAGATCGGAGGTAACTACCACCTCCAGCTTTACCTTGGGCAGGAAATCGACCACATATTCGGCGCCGCGGTAAAGCTCGGTGTGGCCCTTCTGCCGCCCGAAGCCCTTGGCTTCAGTGACAGTGATGCCGGTCACCCCAACCTCGTGCAATGCTTCCTTGACTTCGTCGAGCTTGAACGGCTTGATGATCGCCTCGATCTTTTTCACTGCTCTGTCTGCCCCTGCATGGCTCGGCTGCAACGGCCATTTGGCCAGATGCCGGTTGATCCCTGCCGAACGCTTCTGCGATTTTCAGAATCGCGCTTGGCCGTCACTGTAACCGCTCAATATCATGTTGCAACTGCGAAAGAGCAGGCGCTTCAACCGGCAAGGCGCAAACCTGCTGTTTCGCACAGACCTGCCATCAGGTTGAGGTTTTGCACCGCTGCGCCGCTCGCACCCTTGCCCAGATTGTCCAGCACCGCCACCAGCCGGACCTGCGCATGGTCCGGTGAGGGCAGCACATGCAAGACCATGTCGTCGAACGGCGGCGTGTCGGCCGCGATCGTCAGTGCAGCGGGCGCCGCACCATCAGGTGCGACCCGGACAATGCGCGAGCCTTCGTAAGCCGCCTGCAGGCTGGCGCGGATCTGTGCCGGGTCCACTGCGGGGCCGTCAGAGCCGTGCTCCCGTCCCTGCATTGCCGCAAGCGCCAGCGGCACTTCGACGATCATGCCGCGAAATCCGGACACGACAGCCGGGGCAAAGACCGGAGCATGAACCAACCCGCCATGTACGCGCATTTCATCGAGGTGCTTGTGACCGCCGCTCAAGGCGTATGCGCGAAAGACAGGAGGCGCAGCAGTTTCTTCATATTGCGCGATCATCGCCTTGCCACCGCCCGAATAGCCCGAGACTGCATGGCAGGTGATCGGCCAATCTTCGGGCAGCACGCCGTCGCGAACCAAAGGCGCAACAAGCGCCAGGAACCCTGTCGGATAACAGCCGGGATTGGACAGGAACCTCGCCGTTGCAACCGCTTGCCGGCCGCACAATTCGGGAAAGCCATAGGTCCAGTCGGGAGCGACACGGTGCGCAGTCGACGCGTCGATCACCCGGGTGCGGTCGTTGCGGATCATCGCCACGGCAGCGCGGGCAGCGTCATCGGGCAGGCACAGAACAGCGATATCACAATCGTTGAGCGCCTCTGCCCGGGCTGTGTCATCCTTGCGTCGCTGCTCGTCAAGGGTGATGAGCGCCAGATCATCGCGCTGCCCAAGGCGACTGGCTATTTCAAGGCCGGTGGTTCCCGCCGCGCCGTCGATGAACACCTGTACGGTCATGCTGCCACTATCATGCTGATTATCATGATAGCGGCTCCAGCAGCGCAGCAGGAACATAGCCTGTCTGCCCGCAAGGCGTGCCGCCCCAGGCCCAGTCACCGGCAATGTCCAGCACGTCGAACACGTCACTGGCGGCAAGCTGTCCGCAAGCCGCTGCTTCAGGATCGGCAGCTACGCTGATGGTGCTGCCTTTCCTGGCGCGATGGGGCATCGGAATGGCATAGTACGGTGCAAAGATGATGCCGGCGAGGCCAATATGCGCAAGATCACCGCGCGCGGGCAGAGTGGCGTGCGCTTTCTTGGCGGTGGGGCCGCAAAGCATGAAGGACTGCGGCGGCGCGGTCATGGCGTCGATCTGGGACAAAGGTCGGCTTTGCTTTCAAGGCAACAGAACGCGCCTCTAGCCGCGCCGATGGCAACAGGCAAGTTCGCCTCCGGCATAATGCACGCCGATCCCGATGCAAATGCCCTGCACATCCCTGCGCATCATCGGCCGTATCGCTGCTGCAGCATCCGCCATGCCGCACGCAGACCCAGTGCCGCACCTCCTTCGGGACGGCCTGGCTTTGCCGAAGGACGCCATGCAAAGGTGTCGAGATGCACCCAATCCAGATCTTCAGCGACGAATTCATCAAGGAACAGGCCAGCGGTGATTGCCCCTGCGAAACTGCCGCTTGCCGAATTTGCCAGATCGGCGATGTTGCTCTTTAGCATGTCCCGGTAGCTGCCGGGCAGCGGCAGACGCCAGCATGCGTCATCATGCATGCGCCCCGCTGCAAGAAAAGCGTCTGCGGTCTCATCGCGCCGCGCCATGAGCGCAGGAAGATCGGGACCGAGCGCCACCCGCGCCGCGCCCGTCAGCGTGGCAAAATCAATGATGAGGTCGGGGCGGTGCTCACTGGCCAGCGCCAGCGCGTCGGCAAGGATGAGGCGGCCTTCGGCATCGGTGTTGGTAATTTCCACCGTCTTGCCGGCTCTGGATGTCAGGACATCGCCGGGCCGGAAGGCATTGCCGGAAATCGCGTTCTCTACGGCCGGAACGATGCAGTGCAGGCGGACGGGCAGCCGGTGCCGCATGATCAGCGCTGCCAGCGCCAGCGCATGAGCCGCGCCGCCCATATCCTTCTTCATCAGCGCCATGCCGGCCGAATTCTTGATGTCTAGCCCGCCTGAATCGAAAGATACTCCCTTGCCCACTACGGCAAGGCGCGGTGCATCGGCATCGCCCCACTCGATCTCCAGCATCCGGGGTGCAAACCCGGCCGCTGCAGCGCGGCCCACGGCGTGCACCATCGGGTGCTCGCGCAGCAATGCGTCGCCCTTGGTCACGCGCATGTCTGCGCCTGCTTCCTGGGCAATCTTTCGTGCGGCCGCTTCCAGGGCTTCCGGCCCCATGTCCTGCGCCGGGGTATTTACCAGATCACGCACGAAATTGGTCGCTTGCGCCTCTGCGATCAAACCGTTCACCAGATCATCATCGTCATCGGTGAGCAGGATGCGCGGGCCCTGTCCTTTTTCGTCCTGCTTGTAAAGCGCAAAGACATATTGCGCACATTGCCATCCGAACAGGGCCGCGCCCGGCAACCGGTCGGCAAGTCGATAGGTCCCGGCGGGCAGCACTTCGGCAAGTCTGGCCAGGCACCAGCTGGAAAGGTCGGCGGGATCGGCAACCCCGCCGACGGCAAGCCAACCATCTTCATGGGCCAGAATCGCGGTCTGGTTTGGCTTGCCCTCAAATTTCTGCGCTGCAAGAATTTCGCGCTGAACCGCCGTTAGGGTGTTTGCCCAATCATGCAGACAGGCAGCGTTCACCAGATGTATTGCAAGCGCCTGCTGTCCATGATCCTTCTGGATCAGCCGTGTCTTTTCAGTCATGTCTGGCATGTAGCGGCCGCCGGCATCATTTTGCGAGGATTTTTTACATGCGAATTGCCATTGTATCGGCCTTGTTGCTGTTGTCAGCCTGCGGAACGCAGACTGCGGGCAATGTCGAAGCGGCAGGCGGTGCAGATGCGGTCGAGGGGAGCGCCACTGCTGGCGATGCGCAGGCCGTAAAAGAGGACAACGCGCTGTATGAGTTTGCCTATAGCTGGCCCGCTGCTGCCGGAAAGATCGCTCCGGTTGCCGCGATCCTGACCACAGAGCGTACGCGGCTCAAGAACGAACTCACCAATGACGCCGAAGCAGCGAAGGCAGAGATGGATGCTTCGGGGTTTCCCTATCGCACTTATGCAATGGACAAGAGCTGGCAAGTGGTGACCGACACACCACGTTTCCTGTCGCTGTCTGCAACGCAGTACTCCTATTCCGGCGGTGCGCATGGCATGACCGTTTCCGATGCGCTTTTGTGGGATCGCAAGGCGCAAGAGGCTATCAAGCCCATCGATGTATTCACTTCCTCGGCAAAGCTGGATGCGGCGACACAGGATGCGTTCTGCACCGCACTCGACCGGCAGCGAGCGGCAAAGCGGGATGAGCCAGTGCGCCGCAGCGACGATCCGTTTTCCGACTGCATCGAACCGGTGGCCAACAGCACAGTCATCCTTGGTTCGACCAATGGCAGCGCCATCGATCGCATTGGCTTCCTGATCGCTCCCTACAATGCCGGACCTTATGCGGAGGGCTCTTACGAAGTGACGCTGCCTGTGACGGACAGGATCCTGGACGCGGTAAAGCCGGCCTACCGCGATGCCTTTGTGGCTCGGTAGGCGCTGACCGGCACGCCTGCATAGATGAGGGCAATTGCACCGCGGCTCAGGCTTACGCAATCTGGCCTCTCGCAATCCGAGCCTGCCGCCGCTACATGGGCGCCATGAACCTGTACCAGATCGTCGATGATGAAGATGTGCTGCCGCGTGACGGCACGATCAAGCTGCACGGTGCCGCTGCCTTTGCCGGCATGCGGCGGGCGGGCCGGCTGGCGGCGGAGATACTCGATGCCATGGCGCAGATGGTGCAGCCCGGCGTCACCACGGCGCAGCTCGATGATACGGTGCGCCGCCTTACTCTTGACGGGGGAGCAGTTCCGGCAACGCTGGGTTATCGTGGGTACCGGCACAGCTGTTGTATCTCCATCAACCATGTCGTGTGTCACGGCATCCCGGCCGACAAGGCGCTGAAGGAAGGGGACATCGTCAACATTGATGTAACCCCGCTGCTCGATGGTTGGCATGGGGATTCGTCGCGCATGTACCACGTCGGCGACGTGCCGCTGAAAGCGCGTCGGCTGGTCGAGGTGACGTATGAATGCCTGATGATCGGGATCGATCAGGCCAGACCCGGCAACCGGATCGGCGATATTGCCGCTGCCATCCAGAGCCATGCAGAAGCGCATCGGTACGGTGTTGTCCGGGAGTTCTGCGGCCACGGTCTTGGCCGTCTGTTCCATGATGCGCCCGAAATCGTGCATGCCGGCGTGGCAGGCACCGGCCCCGAGTTGAAGCCGGGGATGTTCTTTACCATCGAACCGATGATCAATGCCGGCAAGGCGGGGGTCAAGCTGCTGGACGATGGCTGGACAGCGGTGACTCGCGATCGATCATTGTCCGCGCAGTTCGAACATTCGATCGGCATTACCGATGATGGCTGCGAGATATTTACCCAAAGCCCCAAGGGTCTGCATCTGCCGCCCTACCTGTCGTGACCGAGCGTCGGCAGGACGGATCAGCCGCTTTGCAGACGTTCAGCAGCGCGGCGTGAAAACTTAGTCCTCGGGAGCGATTTGCACCCGCATGCCGTCCAGATCGTCTGCAACCGGGATCTGGCACGAAAGGCGCGAGTTTTCCTTGCGATGGTCGGAACTGTCAAGCAGGTCGTCCTCGTCCTCACCGACAGGTGGCAGGCGGTCGCCGAAGTCAGGATCGACATAGACATGGCAGGTGGCACACGAACAGCAACCGCCGCACAGCGCCAGCAATTCGTCGTAGCCGCCGTCACGAATGACTTCCATCACGCTCAGCCCGGTTTCTGCATCGACCGTGCTTTCCTCGCCATTGCGATTGACGACAATCAGTTTGGGCATCGCTTGTCCTGTTCTTGCCGGGCTTTGCCAGCGCGATATCACTTTGCGCAATACCGGCCGGTTCTGCCCACGTCCGGCGTGGCTGCTATCGCTTTGGATGCCGAATGGCAAGCCGCTTTGGCCAGCGGCATTGCCGGCGGTTTTTGCCAGCGGTATCAGCCATCAGGCGCGGCATGACGCAATTTCGCCATTGAAGAGGCAGCACGATGCAGCAAGGGATCATTGCCGAAGGTCTGGACCGGATTGCCGCTTCGCACCCCGCAATTGCCGAGGCGTTGCAAAGGTTTGGCTATCCCGATGAACGCATCCAGCCGCGCGGCCATGCTACCTTGCTGCGGATCATCCTGGGGCAGCAGGTTTCGGTCGCGTCGGCCGAAGCGGTGTGGCGTCGGCTGACCGCAATGCTCGGCGACGAGATCGCGCCCGCCGCACTCCTGGCGGCGAGCCATGAAGATTTGCGGGCATGCGGCCTCTCGCGGCAGAAGGAGGCGTATGCCCGGTCGCTGTGCGAGCTTGTGGCAGGGGGCGCGCTTGATCTGCATGCGCTGCCCGATGATGACCAGCAGGCAATCGCACAGCTCATGGAAGTAAAGGGGATCGGCCGCTGGTCAGCGGAAATCTACCTGCTGTTTGCAGAAGGGCGGCAGGATATCTGGCCGGCGGGCGATCTTGCCATAAGGGTCGGCATCGGACGCATACTCGGCCTTGATCGGCGGCCGAACGAGACAGAGACGCGCCTCCTGGCCGAACCATGGCGGCCATGGCGCGGGGCAGTGGCGGTGTTCATCTGGCATGTCTATCAAAGCGCTGCTGTGTAGCGTGGTTGTCTTCTGTTCATGGCGCGCAGGCTCGCCAATGCGCTGCCACGCATCGAACCTGCTTGGCAGGACCAGGGCAATCCCATAGGCGGACAAGGCATGGTTCCGACGCGCCCTGAGACTGACCCTGATCACGCAGCTGTTCCCGCCTGCGACGGGACTGATGCGTTGCCACAGCCGGGCTTCGGAGAGTGCAGGATCAACGCCAGCGACCTTGCGTGCCGCCGCGGCGATCGGCTGCTGTTTGCCCGCCTGTCCTTTGCAGTGCAGGGCGGCGAAACCCTGCATCTTGCCGGACCGAACGGGGTCGGCAAGTCCAGTCTCATCCGCATCCTTGCCGGATTGCTGCCGCCGTGGGCAGGCAATGTGGCGCGCCAGGGGGCGGTCGCGTTGCTCGATGAACGGCTGGCGCTCGATATGCATCAACCGCTTGGCCGGGCTCTTGAATTCTGGGCCAGATGTGACCTCCTGGAGCCACAGGACATGAACCGCATCGCCAGTGCAGCCGAGCTCGATGACCTGCTTGACGTGCCGGTGCGATATTTGTCCACCGGGCAACGCCGCCGCGCCGCGCTTGCCCGTACGCTTGGGCGCGGTGCACCCATCTGGCTGCTTGACGAGCCGCTCAATGGACTCGACGCCCGCTCGGTCGCGACCATGGGTGGAATGATGACAAAGCATTGTGCCAGTGGCGGCATCTGCATCATCGCTTCGCATCAGATGCTTCCCGCGCCAGTGACCCGCCGTATCGACATCGCTGATTTTCTGCCGTGACAGACATGCTGTGGCAGGTTTTCCGGCGTGACACGCTGCTGCTGCTGACAGGCGGGCGCAGGGGCGGGGGCGGATTGCCGGTGCTGTTCTTCCTTGCCGTCGCCATGTTGTTTCCCTTTGCTGTCGGGCCGGATGCCGCGCTGCTTGCCCGCACGGGTGGCGGGATCGTCTGGGTCGCTGCGCTGCTGGCTGCGATCCTGCCCGTGGACCGGTTGATCGAACCCGATCTCGACGCCGGATTTTTCGACCAATGGGTCCTGCGCGGGTTGTCGGAGGAGTGGGTGGCGGCGGCCCGCATGGTGGCGCATTGGCTGGTGTTTGCAGTGCCGCTCATGCTGGCGACGTTGCCCGCCGCGGCGCTGCTGGGGCTTTCTGCCGATCATTTGCGGCTGCTGGAACTGGGGCTGCTGGCCGGCACACCAGGGCTGGCAGCGCTGGGCATCATGGTGGCGGCCATCACTGCCGGCTTGCGCAGCGGTGCGGCAATGGCGGGACTGCTGCTGGTGCCGCTTGCGGTTCCTCTGCTGATCTTCGGCGCAGGCAGCCTGTCGGCGGGAGGTGAGGGCGGCATTGCACTGACGGGCGCGGTGAGCCTGGTGCTGGTCGCAATCGCCCCCTTTGCAAGCGGTGCCGCAATCCGGGCGGCGCGAGGTTGAGGCGCACGGTTTTTGCGCATTGCCCTTGCGAGCACTGCACCCTACCTTGCGCAAGATGCATGTAGCAAACGACACGCTCGCGCTTATCGGCAATACGCCGCTTGTCCGCCTTTCAGGGCCCAGCAAGGAAGCCGGATGCGACATTTTCGGCAAGTGCGAATACACCAATCCCGGCGGTTCGGTGAAGGACCGCGCGGCCTTGTGGATCGTGCGCGACGCGGAAAGACGCGGCGCGCTGCGCTCTGGCGGCATCATTGTCGAAGGTACGGCGGGTAACACCGGCATCGGCCTGGCGCTGGTAGGCAACGCATGCGGTTACCGGACGATCATCGTCATGCCCGAGACGCAGTCGCGTGAAAAAATAGATACATTGCGTGCACTGGGCGCCGAGCTGGTGCTGGTGCCGGCAGCGCCATTTTCCAATCCTGCACATTTTGTGCACACATCGCGCCGGCTGGCGCAGGACACCGCGGGAGCAGTCTGGGCAGACCAGTTCGACAACACTGCCAACCGCAAGGCGCATATCGACACGACCGGCCCCGAAATCTGGGACCAGCTGGATGGGCGCATCGATGGGTTCATCTGTGCGGCGGGGACCGGCGGCACCATTGCGGGTGTCGGCCTTGCGCTCAAGGAACGTTCCGACGCGGTGACAATCGGCCTTGCCGATCCGCATGGCGCCGCGCTTTACAGTTTCTACGCCACTGGCGAACTGAAAAGCGAAGGCACATCGGTTGCAGAAGGTATCGGCCAGGGGCGGATCACCGCCAATCTAGATGGTGCGGCGATCGATACGCAATACCGCATTTCCGATGCGGAAGGGCTTGACTGGGTGCGCCGCCTGCTTGCCGAAGAGGGGCTGTGCCTTGGCCTGTCGTCCGGCATCAATGTCGCAGGTGCGGTGCAGTTGGGCCGTGCGCTGACGCAGCGGCTCGGCCGTCCAGCCAGAGTGGTCACGATCCTGTGCGATACCGGGCTGCGCTATCTCTCAACCTTGTACAACCGGGACTGGCTGCGCGAAAAGAACCTTGCCGTATTCCCCTGGCTGGTACGGTCATGATGCCGCCTGAGAGCAGCCGTTCGCTACCGGCCGAACAGGGTTTGCCGCATGGCCGGGAAATCCGCGCCCGCGCGATGCAGCGTGTGCAGATCGGTATCGCCGGGCTGATCGCGATGCTGTTGCTGGTGGCGCTTGCCAGCACCATCATGCAGCAGGCGCTGGAAGCTGACGATGCCGGCGCTGCCAGCGATGAGGCGGTCAGCACTGTGCCGGCGCCGGCAACAGACCCGCTGGCGGACATCGGCGTTGCTCCGGAACTTCCGGCAGAAACGATAAAGGTTCCCGACTTGCCGGCTCAGAATACTCCGACTGCGCCTGCCACACAGCAGCAGGAGCCCGGCGGCGCCGCTGCGTCCGATCGGGTCCAGGGTACCGGCACCTCTGGTTAGGGTGCGGTCTGTCGCTGTCTTGTGCGCGGCTGCGTTTCTCATGCTGACAAGCTGCGACAGGGCGCCTGCCGAAGTTGCACCGACAATGGGCAAGACCGCTCTTACGCTGTTCACCAGCCTGCCTGTTTTCTGGGCCGAGGGCGATGTCGCCGAACTTGCTGCCGGCACGGTCGAGGATCATTGGGTCCGGACCGAACTGGAGCGCGATCATGCACTTGTGCCCATCGACACCCTGGAAGATCTCCAGGCGCAGAAAACTCTGCTGATGATACAGCCGCGTGCGCTCACCCCTGTGGAGAATGTCGCGCTTGACCGGTGGGTGCGCAATGGCGGGCAGCTGTTGCTGCTGGTCGATCCGCTGCTGGAGACAGCATCGCGCTATGCTCTAGGCGATCGGCGACGTCCCGAGGGCACGGCCATGCTGTCCCCTATCTTGGCCCGCTGGGGTCTGGAACTGCTGCACGATCAGGATCAGCCGGACACGATGCGAATGGCATCGCTGCCATTTGCTTTGCCGGTCGCTCAAGCCGGTGAACTGCGTCTGACAGGATCTGGGCATGATGCAGCGTGTCGCCTTGAAGGTGGCGGTATCCTGGCACACTGCCGGATTGGTGCCGGCACTGCGATGATCGTTGCCGATGCAGCCATGATGGCCTCGGGCGATGCGCCGCCGCCGCAGGGCGTAGCTGCGCTTTCACAGCTGCTTGACCTGGCTTTTCCTTCCTGAGCACGGGATTTTACGGGACGATGTGTGCAACGGTCGCGCAAGCTGTTTATTTTGCGCGCTGTTTGGACTGACCGATCCATGCTGCTGCCGGCACGTGGGGGGTGGCACGCTGCCCAATAGGTGCCGTTTTGGACCGATTGACCGTAGTTTCCCGTAATTTCCCCTTTCATCCCCGTCAAAGCGAATGTAATACCGTCGCTTCATTGGAACGATGATCCACCGGGCCATAAGGGCAACCCGGGCAGTGTTTTGGCGCTGTCCGGACCGGGGATCTGCGTTCGCAGTTCGGGGATGGGACGTGTCGGCAAGGCCGCACAGCTATAGGGGGCAAGGCTTTTCGCTTCGGGGCGAGAAGGGTCGCTTTGTATTGCCTCCGACGTTCCGCAAGGTTGTTCTTGATTCGTCCCAGAACCAGCGAATCCTCTGCATCGCCAAGCATGAGCGTTGGGATTGCCTGACCGGTTTTGGCCTGTCGCGCATGGACGATCTTGAACACCAGCTCGATCGCGAGGAAGAGCGTGCCCTTCGCATCGGTAGTGATTTCGATCGGGATACCCGGTCAGCGCAGCTTTACGGATTTCTCGAGATTCCTTTCGACGATTCCGGGCGGTTCATCATGCCTGAACATCTGGCCGATCTTGCCCGGATCGATGGTGGGCTGTTCTTCCAGGGCGGCGGCACTTTCTTTACCTTGTGGAACCCGTCCCGGCTCTTTGAAATGCCTGATGACTGGGCTGCCGCCAAGGCAGCGTGCAAGGCGATGATGGCAGATACCGGCAAGCCTGCAAAAAAGCCGGGCCGCGCCAAACCGGGTGCTGGCAGCACTGCCGGACGCGGAGACGCGGGATGAGCATGGCGCATATACCGGTCCTCCTGGACGAAGTGCTTGCTGCACTGGCCCCCTTGCGTGACGCAGTGATCATCGACGGCACGTTTGGCGCCGGCGGCTATTCGCAGGCCTTGCTGGCGGCGGGTGCGCGCGTCCATGGCTTCGACCGCGATCCGCATGCCATTGCCGCTGCCCGCGACTGGCCGCAGGCAGCAGGGGCGAGCCCGCGCCTTGTTCTTCATCCGCGCCGCTTCTCCCAGATGGCGGATGCGATGCAGGCCACCGGCATCGACAAGGTCGATGGAGTCGTGCTCGACGTGGGTGTTTCTTCCATGCAGCTGGACAATGCAGAGCGGGGCTTTGCCTTTTCGCAGGATGGGCCGCTCGACATGCGCATGTCGAGCGAGGGCGAAACGGCAGCCGATTTTCTGAACACCGCAGATGAGGCGGCCATTGCAGATGTGCTTTACCACTATGGAGAAGAGCGCCAGTCACGGCGTGTTGCCCGCGCCATTGTCGTAGCGCGTCCGCTGCACACCACTGCGCAGCTGGCGCAGGTCGTGCGCAAGGCGCTGGGCTTCAACCGCAACGACAGGCGGAGCAATGCACCCAAGGATCCCGCCACGCGCAGCTTTCAGGCAATCCGGATCTACATCAATACCGAACTTGATGAATTGAAGGCCGGCCTGATCGCTGCCGAAGGACTGCTCGTCACCGGTGGCCGGCTTGCCGTGGTCAGCTTCCACAGCCTTGAGGACCGGATCGTCAAGCAGTTCCTGCGGGATGGCTCCAACAGCGGCGCTGCACCATCGCGCCACCTGCCTGCCACCCGGCATGCTTCACCGCCCGCCTTCTCCCGTCCGGCCAAGGCAATCCGGCCGGGGGCAGGGGAACTGGCCCGCAATCCTCGGGCGCGTTCTGCCACTTTGCGCTGCGCGGTGCGCACCGCTGCTCCTGCCCGTACCCACCTTGAAAGGACCTTCGCATGATCAGCCGCAGCCAGTGCCAGACTCTGCTGTGGACAGCGGCCCTGATCGTGATCTCCACGATCTGCTTTGCACTCATGTTGCAGGTCAAGAGCGTCAACAGCCGCATCGTGACGACGGAGCGCGCGATCCTGGCCACGAAGCAGAGTATGCTCGTCCTTGAAACCGAGTTTCAGACGCGCGCGCGTCAGCAGCAGCTGGTTCGCTGGAACGAGGTCGAGTTCGGCTATGTCGCACCCAATGCGGGGCAGTTTTTCGAAACCCGCCAGGAGCTTGCCTCGCTGGGAGTGGTCACGCCGACCCAATCGCCGGACAACGTCATGATGGCAGATGCCGGCGGCAGTGTGGAGCAGATCGGGCCAAGCCCGATCCGCGCTGCGGCACTGTCGGCAACCCCGACTGCCACCCCCGGCGCCACCTTGGCTGCCAATTCAGCTCGGGCAACGCTTCTGTCGCCGTCGCAAGCGACGCAGCGTTCTTCCGCGCCAGCGCCGGCCCGCCTTGCGGTTGCCCAAATGGCGTCCCGTGTTCCGGCAAAGCAGCTTGCTGCGCGCGATGATCGCCCGGTGCGTGCAGCACCGGTGCCGCGGCGCGAGCCAGTGTTGCTCGACCCTGTCAAGCTTGCGCCGCTACCTGCTTCGCAACGGCCCGGACAATCGCCGCGCGCCTTTGCCGAACGCTTCGATCTTGAAGGCGTGCTTGCCGGAGCAGAGGGTGTGAATTGATGGCATCCACGCCATCCACGTTGTTACCGGGCAATTTCAGGCAGGCAGCAGGCGGTCAGGCCGGGACTATGCCGGCCAGGATCATCTCAGGTCGTGCCCTGTCAGACGAGGAAACCACCGGCTCTGCGCAGAAATCCGGTCTCGCTGTGGATCGCAGCAGCAAAGGCGCCCTTGCAGCGGGTCGCATGGGCGCATCTCAGGAGCATCTCCCCGGTGGTGTGCATGGCAGAAGCGGCCGGCGCGCACAGATCCTTGATATGGTGCGTGGCCGCATTGGCTTCGTCATCATCGCAGTCGTGTTATTCACGACCGTGCTGGTCCTGCGCATCGGCATGCTGGGCCTTTACGAAAGCGAGCATCTGCCCAGCAAGGCAGGCAATGTTCTCCTGCCGGACAGAGGTGAAATTACCGATCGTCACGGCGTCCCGCTGGCGCGCGATTTCAAATCCTACGCCTTGTGGTTCAACCCCAAGGCGATGGAAGGTGGTCCGCCGCTCACCCGGTCTGCGGCCGAAGTCGCCCAAGCCTTGGTCGCCATTTTTCCGGAGATGGACGAGGCGGAACTGACGCGCCGGCTCGCGTCGGGCAAGCCAGGGTACTTGCGCCGCCGCATTCTGCCTGCCGATGCAACAAAGGTGTTTGCCATCGGGGAGCCTGCACTCAACCCCCCGCGTGAGCCGAGCCGCTATTATCCGCAGGGCAAGCTTGCTGCGCATGTGCTGGGCTATGTCGCATCCGATGGGCAGGGACGGGTCGGCATGGAGCAGGTGTTCAACGATCAGTTGAGCGATCCGGCCACGCGCGGCGCACCTGTGGCGCTGTCGATCGATGCACGGGTGCAGGCAGCGCTGGAAGACGAGCTGATGCGCGGCATTGGCGAGGCGCAGGCGCTTGGGGCGGCAGGTATCGTGCTGGACGTCGACACTGGCGAGGTGCTTGCGCTTGCGTCCCTTCCATCGTTCGACCCCAACAAGATCGACGGTCGTGGCATGGATCTGATGTTCAACAGGGTAACCAATCAGGTTTACGAACTTGGCTCGACATTCAAGCCGCTCACCATTGCCGCTGCGCTCGATGCTGGCACGATCACCAGCCTTGCGCATCAGTATCCTGCCGGCAGCGGCTTGCGCGTGGGCCGTTTCACGATCCGCGACAGCCACAGCCTCGGCGCATCGCTCAATGTCCCCAAGGCGCTGATGCACTCATCCAATATCGTGACGGCGCGCATCGCGGATGACCTTGGCTCGGCGCGAATGAAGCACAAGATGGAAGAGCTCGGCTTCAACGAGCGCCCCGTCATCGAACTGCCGGCACGCGGTTTTCCCATCTGGCGCAGTGGAGACTGGCCGCGCCTGACGACGATGACGGTGTCGTTCGGCCATGGCATCGCGGTTACGCCGCTGCACCTTGCTGGCGCTTATGCTGCAATGGTGAACGGCGGTATCTGGCGCCCGGCAACGCTGCGCCGGCTGGACGCGCAGGATGTGCCTCAGGGGCGGCGGGTCTTCAGCGAGGCGACCAGCGGCCGCATGCGCCAGATGCTGCGCCTGATCGTGAAAGGCGGAACCGGACGCAGGGCAGAAGCGCCCGGTTTCCGGTTGGGCGGCAAGACCGGCAGTGCGGAAAAGCCCAGCAACGGCGGCTATGCCCGCTCTACGCTGGTCACCACCTTTGCCGCCGCTTTCCCGATGGACAACCCGCGTTACGTGGTGCTGACCATGTTTGACGAGCCCAAGGGAACGCCCGCCACATACTACCAGCGCACCGCCGCATGGAACGCAGCGCCTGCGGTTGGTCGCCTGGTGCCGCGCATCGGTCCTATGCTCGGTGTCTATCCCGACGATAACCTCGACATAGACCTTGCAGACCTTGCCCCGCTGGTCGGGGACATGCACTGATGCGGCTGGCCACCCTTCTTCAAGCCGCTGGCATGGCACCTGTCGGCGACGGTGCCGTGACCGGCTTTGCCATTGATCATCGCAAGGTGTCGGCAGGTTCTGTATTTGGCGCCTTTGTCGGCAACAGCGCCAATGGCGAAGAATTTGTTCCTGCGGCAGTCGCTGCAGGTGCCGTGGCGGTCGTCGCCCGGCCACACGTCAAGGTTGATGGCGCGGTGCACATTGCCGCCCTTCATCCGCGCCGGGCATTTGCACGATTGGCTGCCGGTTTCTTTACGCCTGTACCAGCGACAATCGTTGCGGTGACGGGAACCAATGGCAAGACCTCAACGGTTGAGCTTACCCGGCAGATCTGGCGAATGTGCGGCTTCTCCGCCGCGTCGATTGGCACGCTGGGAGTAACGGCGTTCGACGAATCCACTGCTACGGGGCTGACGACTCCCGATGTTGTCACGTTCCTGTCGAACCTTGCAGGTCTTTCCCGCGAAGGCGTCACCCATGTGGCTTATGAAGCCTCGAGCCATGGTCTGTCGCAGCACCGAAACGAAGGTCCGACCGTCTCGGCTGGCGCCTTCACCAGCTTTTCCCGTGATCACCTCGACTATCATGCAACCATGGAGGATTACTTCGAGGCGAAGATGCGCCTCGTCGATGAGGTGGTTGATCAAAACGGTGCGGTTGTCGTGTGGATGGACGATCCGTACAGCCCCGAGGTAGCGCGGCGGGCGAGGGGCAGGGGATTGCGCCTGTTCGCCGTAGGAGAGAACGGCGACGCCGAGCGCGGCATCCGGCTGCTGTCGCATGCCGCCAGCGCGCTGGGTCAGGATATTACGGTTGCACACGCCGGGCAGGAAATAGCGGTTCGCCTGCCCCTAATCGGGCGATATCAGGCGGCGAATGCCCTGTGTGCGGCCGGTCTTGTGCTGGCGACAGCCGGACCTGATGGTCCTTCAGCCGCACAGGTCTTTGACGCAATGGCGCGGTTGCAGCCGGTTCGTGGCAGGCTGGAGCGTGCAGTAATCTCGCGCACCGGAGCGCCTGTTTATGTCGATTACGCGCACACGCCCGAAGCGTTGATTGCGGTCATGACAACATTGCGCTCACACGTGGAGGGGCGGCTGATCGTCATCTTCGGTGCTGGCGGCGATCGCGATGAAGGCAAGCGCCGGGCGATGGGCGAAGCGGTCGCGCAAATAGCTGACATCGCCATTGTTACAGATGACAATCCGCGCGGTGAGGATCCTGCGGCAATCAGAGCAGCTGTGCTCGAAGGGTTTCACGATACCGACAACGCCGGGGGAAAAGTTGACGAAATTTCTGACCGGCGGGCAGCGATTGCCGCCGCTATCAGCATGGCGGCAGCGGGCGATATCGTCCTTATCGCCGGCAAGGGGCATGAACAGGGCCAGATCGTCGGGCGGGGCGATGCTGCCCGGGTCCACCCGTTCGATGACGTAGCCGTAGCAAGGGAATGTGCAGCATGAATGGCGCCTCAAGGATCATCTCCGGTGTCTTGGCAAGGAATGGCGCCAGGACGTGTCCTGGTCCCATTCCCGCTTCCACGCGGCAGGCGATCATTGCCGGTGCCGGCATTTCAGAACCGAGCGCCTTGTGGGATGCACAGGCAGTTGCCGCCTCGGTGGGCGGGCAGGCGAGCGGCACTTTCGAAGCCGGCAGTGTCGCAATCTCGCCTCAGGAGGTGGAGCAGGGCACGCTTTATTTCGCGCAAGCCGAACTCGATGCGCAGGCTGCCTTCGCCAAAGGTGCGACCGGAATCGTATGCTCGAAACCGGTCGGTGGACCGCACGTGCTGGTGGACGATACAGAACGTGCGCTGGAACGGCTGGCGCGTGCGGCTCGCAACCGCACGCGCGCGACAGTCATTGCCATTCTGGGATTTGGGCGGAACACAGCTCCCGCTTCGCTTGATCAGGCGCTCAAGCTGGCGAGCAAGGGAATGTCTTTTGCCGCCAACACGGAGCAGGGGCTGGATCTGGCGCTCGCCCGGCTGGCAAGCGACAACAGCCATGCGCTTTTCGGCATTGATGACGTAGACAGACCAGCTGTATTGCGCCCGCACCTCCTGATCCTAGGCAGCGCAGCGTCTCGTGCAGGGGGATGCCGGGCGGCATCCGCGCTCCAGCCGGGCGGATCGGCGCTGATGCCGGCTGATCACTCCGATTTTGCCTGCTGGCGCGCTGCAGCGCTCGACGCCGGTGCACAGGTATTCGGCTATGGCCGTAAAGCCAGCGCGGAGATCCGGCTGCTTGATCGTGTGGCAGGGCCGTTCGGCGGTTCGCTGGTTACAGCAGACATGAACGGGCGCAAGCTGTGCTACACGATTGCCGCCGAGGCCGATGCCGCCGCTTCGCTCGCAGTGGTGGGCGCCATGCACATGGCCGGGGCGTCGCCGGGCGCGGCCGCCATGATCCTTGCCGCAGAGGCATTCGGCAATAACGACGCGCCATGACCATCAGGGCTGCGGCACACGTGTTTGGATACCCGGTAAAACGGACGTATCTGCGCTTCACAAACAAGGCGCAGTCCCGCAGGGCGTGCAAACACGCAAGCCCCGCGCGGGATCTTTATCGAACAGGCAGGCGCGTGATTTACAGTGCCACGCCCAGGGAAGCCAGATGCTCTATCTGATTGCCGAATGGCTGAACTTTGCAGGGTTGACCAATCTGGTCCGGTATCAGACGTTCCGCGCCGGCGCTTGTCTGCTGACGGCGCTTGCAATCGGTCTTGTCATCGGCCCCTCGTTCATCAACATGCTGCGCATTCGTCAGGGCCGTGGTCAGCCCATCCGCCTTGATGGGCCACAGACGCATCTGGCCAAGAGAGGCACGCCCACAATGGGCGGGCTGTTGATCATCGTGTCGGTGACCGTGTCGATGCTGTTGTGGATGGATCTTCGGTCTGCGCTGGTGTGGGCCTGCATCGCAGTCACGGTCGGCTTCGGGCTCGTGGGCTTCCTTGATGATTGGGACAAGGTGCGCAAAGCCAGTCATAAAGGAGTTTCGGGCAGGGTTCGCCTGCTGGTGGAGTTCGGCATTGCGGGGCTCGCAGCGTTCCTGATCGTGCGTGACACCAGCCTGTACCTGCCCTTTGTCTCCGCGGCGATTCCGCTCGGGCCGTTTTTCTATGTCTTTGCCGCTTTTGTCATCGTCGGGGCGGGCAATGCGGTGAACCTCACTGACGGGCTGGATGGGCTGGCGATCATGCCCGTCATCATTGCTGCGGGCACGTTTGCGATCATCGCCTATCTCGTAGGACGGGTTGACTATGCAAGCTATCTTGGCATTCCGCATGTTCCGGGCGCCGGTGAACTGGCTATCCTTTGCGCGGCAATCATCGGGGCTGGGCTTGCTTTCCTGTGGTTTAATGCACCTCCGGCGGCTGTCTTCATGGGCGATACAGGTTCGCTGGCGCTTGGTGGAGCATTGGGAACCATCGCAGTCGCCTCTCACCACGAGGTTGTCCTTGCGATCGTCGGTGGATTGTTCGTGCTGGAAGCGGCATCGGTAATCATCCAGGTATTCTGGTTCAAGCGCACGGGAAAACGGGTATTCAGGATGGCTCCGATCCATCATCACTACGAACAGAAGGGCTGGGCGGAATCAACCGTAGTCGTGCGATTCTGGATCGTCGCCATCGTGCTGGCCGTGATCGGCCTGTCCACATTGAAAGTGCGATGACCAGGGCGCCGCTCTCCATGCTTTCGCGCCAAATCTTTGGTGGCCGACGGTACGGTGTTCTGGGTCTTGCCCGCAGCGGTCTTGCAAGCGCTCGGGCGCTGTTGGCCGCTGGCGCCGATGTGCTGGCTTGGGACCGCAATGAAGATGCCAAGCAGATGGCGGTCAAGCTGACGAATGGGGCCATAAAGATCGGTGCGCTGACCAGCGAAGCCGTCGCCGGTTTCGACGGGATCATCGTGTCGCCCGGTGTTCCGCTCAACAGCCACCCCATCGGCGCAATAGCGGATGCGGCAGGCGTTCCTGTCATCGGGGATATCGAGCTTTTCGCGCAGGCACGGAGCGGATTGCCCGCGCACAAGGTCATCGGCATTACCGGCACCAACGGCAAGTCGACCACGACCGCGCTGGTCCATCACATATTGGCAGAGGCAGGGATTGCAACGCGCATGGGCGGCAACATCGGGTTGCCCGTGCTTGCAGGTGACCCGCTGGACAAGGGCGGTATCTACGTTCTGGAACTGTCAAGCTATCAGCTTGACATCACCCGGTCGCTGAATTGCGAAGCGGCAGCGCTGCTCAATATCACGCCTGACCATCTTGACCGGTACGATGCGGATTTCGAAGCTTATGCTGCTGCGAAGGCCAGCATCTTCAAGATGCAGGACCCTGCGCAGATTGCGGTGGTCGACAAAGGCAGTTTCGATCGGGTCGCGCCAGTCAACGCTGTGCTTGCCGGGCGAGCGCCTGTCCTGATCGAGGATGTGAGCCTACCGGGTCATCAGGAAGACTGGCCTGCACTGCAGGGTCCGCATAATCTTGCCAATGCTGCGGCGGCGGCGGCGCTGGCAAGGGCGATCGGCGTGGATGACCACGATATTGCGGCGGCATTGCATAGTTTCAGGGGCCTGCCGCACCGGATGGAGCGGGTGCAGGATATTGGCGGAATAACTTTCATCAACGACAGCAAGGCAACCAACCCTGCGTCAAGCGCGCCGGCACTGGCAGCATTTCCTCCGGGCCGACATCCGCGAATCCACTGGATTCTCGGCGGGCTTGCCAAAGGTGATGATCTGGGGGAATGCGCGGCGTGGTTGCCGCATGTGGCAGCGGCTTACACGATTGGCGAAGCAGGGGACATGTTCGCAAGATTGCTGGACGGTATAGTGCCTGTCGTGCGGGCAGAAATGCTGGGCGAGGCGGTGCGTGCCGCAGCCCTTGCTGCTGCGCCCGGCGATGTGGTTCTCCTGTCACCCGCATGTGCCAGCTTCGACCAGTTCCGCGATTATGAAAAACGCGGCTTGTGCTTTACTCAACTTGTCGCCGCACTCGCTCAGGAACGACAGCACAATCGTCAGGCAGAACGCCGGCTGTGGCGGGGACGCCGGACATGATCGTCACGCCTCATTTTGGAAGCGGTCACTTCGAAAGTGGCAATTTCGAACCTGGCGTGGGCGGGGTCCATGTCGTCAACCGATCGGCCCGCTACCGGCAGGGACGCCGCCGTGCCCTCGCTGTCTGGTGGCGCGAAATAGATCGGGTGCTGCTTGGCATCGTAGCTGCCCTCATGCTTCTGGGAGTTGTCGGGGTTGCGGCCGGTTCGGCGGCCAGCGCCCGACGCCTCTCTACTGCGGCAACGCGTCTGCCGGACCTGTATTTCTTCTGGCCACACATCGTCTGGCTGTTGCTGGGAACCTGCGTCATGCTGGCAGTGTCGATGATGCAACGCGAGACGGTGCGCCGCTTTTCCATTCTGCTTACCGCTGCGATGCTGGTGCTGCTGGTGCTTGTTCCATTCGTCGGAGTGGAAGTGAATGGCGCCAGACGGTGGATCAATCTGGGTTTTTCGTTTCAGCCCAGTGAGTTCTACAAGCCTGCCTGTGCAATCACCTTGGCATGGCTATTGTCCTGGAAGGTGCGTGACCCGTCGCTGCCCGTGATGAGCATTTCGGCCGTATTGCTCGCCATTGGCGTGGTCTTGCTGATGCTGCAGCCTGATTTTGGTGCCGCCATGCTTCTGTGCGGCATGTGGATCGTTCTGGTGATCGGCGCCGGCCTCGCTGTCCGCTACATAGCCATGGCCGTAGGTGCCATCATGGCGATCGTTGTTGCCGCGTATTTCTTCTACGACAATGCCCGGCACCGGATCGATGCGTTCATCGGCGGGGGGGAAGCATACAGCCAGGTCGATCTGGCGCGTCGCACATTGCTGTCGGGCGGCTGGACCGGCCGCGGCCTGTGGATGGGAGAACGGAAGAATTCACTGCCAGAGGCGCACACTGACTACATACTGTCTGTCATCGGAGAGGAATTCGGGCTGGTTGCGGTCGCGTTGATCGTGCTGCTGTTCGGAGCTCTGGTGCTGCGCGTGCTACGGCGTGTGCGCCAGGCAGAGGACATGTTCACCATGCTTGCGGGAACCGGTCTTGCAGCCTTGCTGGGCGGTCAGGCGTTCATCAACATCGCTGTCAATCTGCAGCTTTTCCCCTCCAAGGGCATGACCCTGCCGCTTATCAGCTATGGCGGTTCTTCCATGATCGCACTTTGCCTCACCACCGGGATGATGCTGGTCATGACGCGGCGCAATCCGTTTCTGGCGCGAGACGGATTCCACGCCATGCAGGCGCGGCCACGCAGATGAGCGCTGTTGTGCGTCACTACCTGCTCGCCGCAGGCGGGACAGGAGGGCACCTGTTGCCAGCCTTCGCGCTTGCCTCGGAATTGCTCGCGCGAGGTCACAAGGTGGCCTTGGTCACGGACGCGCGCGGTGCACGCATCCCCGGGGTGCCCGACGGCGTTGATGTGCACCTGCTTCCTGCCGGGCGGATGGACGGATCTTTCATGGACCGGTTGCGTGCCTTAAACGCGATCCGCACTGGCCGCCGGCTGGCGCTTTCGCTGCTGCGCCAGTACCGGCCATCCACGGTTGTCGGTTTTGGTGGCTATCCGGCCTTGCCCGCACTGTTGGCCGCCCAGACAGCACGTGTGCCTTACGTCATACACGAACAGAACGCAGTCATCGGGCGCGTCAACCGTTTGCTCGCCGCGCGATCCTATGCCGTGGCCACTGCTTACGGGAAAGTCGATCGCATGCCTGCTGCTGCCCGGGCCAAGGTGCGGCAGGTCGGCAATCCCGTGCGCGAGCCTGTGCTCGCCTTGCGCGATCAGCCGTTCCCGCCCTATCGCGGCGGCGGGTCGCTGCGTCTGCTGGTGACGGGCGGCAGTCAGGGCGCGCGCGTTCTGTCGCAAGTCGTGCCTGCTGGTCTGGCAATGCTGCCGCTCGCTGTGCGCGCGCAGCTTCATGTCACGCAGCAGTGCCGGCCTGAAGACATCGATGAGGTTCGTGCGCAATATGCCCGCCATGATATCAGCGCGGATCTGGCGACCTATTTTGAAAATATGGCGCAGAGATTAGCCGATGCGCATCTGTTCATTGGCCGCGCAGGGGCGTCGACCATCGCTGAACTGACGGCAGTGGGACGCCCCTCGATACTCATCCCGCTTCCCATCGCAACCAACGATCATCAAACTGCGAATGCCCGCGAACTGGTGGAGGCCGGCGGTGCTGTTGCCATGGCGCAGCGTGATTTCACGGCTGCGGCGCTGGCGCGGCAGGTCGAGGCGTTTGCACGGGATGGTTCGGCACTCGCCCATGCCGCGCATCAGGCCTGGAATTGTGGTCAGCCCGATGCTGCGAAGGATCTGGCGGATCTGGTCGAAAGCACAGGCGGCGCTCCGTTGATGGACGTCATCCGCCTGCAGCAGCAGGACGCCGTTGCAATCGGCATCAGGCGGGGCGTGCGCGCATGACGCGCGTTGGCATCGACATCGGCACGATCCATTTTGCCGGTATCGGCGGGATCGGCATGTCCGGCATCGCCGAGGTCATGCACAATCTGGGCTACAAGGTGCAAGGGTCCGACATTGCCGACAGTCCGGTGATCGAAAGCCTGCGCGCGCGGGGCATCAGGATCATGATCGGGCAGCAGGCGCAGAATGTCGAAGGTGTCGCGGTGCTTGTGACCTCGACAGCAATCCGCCGGGACAACCCCGAAGTGGTTGCGGCCATTGATCAACGCATCCCGGTGGTGCGTCGTGCTGAAATGCTGGCCGAACTGATGCGGCTGAAGCGCACTGTCGCCGTCGCCGGAACACATGGGAAAACCACCACCACATCGATGATTGCAGCGGTCCTGGACGCAGGCGGCATCGATCCTACCGTCATCAATGGCGGCATCATCAACAGCTATGGATCCAACGCAAGGGTTGGTGAAAGCGACTGGATGGTGGTCGAAGCCGACGAGAGCGACGGCAGTTTCCTGCGGCTTGACGGCACGATCGCGGTTGTGACCAACATCGATCCTGAACATCTCGATCATTATGGCAGCTTCGACAAGGTCCGGAATGCCTTCGTGGAATTTGTGGAGAACGTCCCGTTTTACGGCGCTGCCATCCTGTGTCTTGACCATGCCGAGGTGCAGGCAATCCTTCCACGTATCCGGGACCGGCGGACCGTGACTTATGGCTTCTCTGCCCAGGCCGACGTGAGGGCAGAGAACGTCACGCCGGTGCCGGGCGGCAACCAGTTTGATGTGGTGATACGCAACCGGGATGGATCCACTGACCGGATCGCCGCCATTCACCTCCCCATGCCTGGCCGCCACAACGTGCAAAATGCGCTGGCCGCTGCCGCCGTAGCGGTGGAAATGCAATGTTCCTTTGCTACCATAAAGGACGGATTTGCCCGCTTTGGCGGCGTGCGCAGGCGCTTTACGAAGGCGGGGGAGATTGCCACGGCAGGCTCGCCAGTCGCGGTAATCGACGATTATGGCCATCATCCGGTGGAAATCCGGGCGGTTCTGTCAGCTGCGCGCGAAGGCGTACAAGGCAGGGTTATCGCCGTAGCGCAGCCCCATCGCTATACGCGCCTGCGCGATCATCTGGAAGAGTTTCAAAGCGCATTCAACGATGCCGATGTTGTCTTTGTCACTCCTGTCTACGCCGCCGGAGAAGATCCGATCGCTGGTGTTGACGCCGCAGCCCTGGTCGCAGGTTTGAAAGCGAGAGGACACAGGCACGCTGCCTGTGTCGATGATCTCGAGATGCTGACCTTGCAACTGCAGAATCTTGTCGCACCCGGTGACGTGGTCGTCTGCCTGGGCGCCGGGGACATCACTCGCTGGGCAGCGCAGCTTGCAGATTTGGTAAACGCCTCTTCAACAGCCAGCAGCAGCAGCGGACTGGCCGGAGCTGCATGATGGCAGGTGTGGTTACTCATCGCGACGAAGTGCTTGAGGTGGCGTTGCGCCACGGCAACGTTGTCTTGCCCATGCCGCGCGGCACCATCACGCTGGATGCGCCACTTGCACGGTCGACCTGGTTCAAGACAGGCGGGCCCGCTGACGTGCTGTTTGCACCTGCCGATGCCGATGATCTTGGACAGTTTCTGGCCGCCTTGCCAGACTGGGTGCCAATCATGACACTTGGCCTTGGGTCCAATCTGGTGGTGCGCGATGGCGGCGTCGAAGGCGTCGTCGTGCAACTTGGCAAGCAATTTGCTTCGATTGTGCAGACAGACGCGACCACGCTGCGCTTGGGCGGCGCAACCAGCGGCATCCGCGCCGCAAGCCATGCGCGCGACGCAGGTTTGGCAGGCTTGGAGTTCCTGCGCGGCATTCCCGGTACGGTAGGGGGCTTCATCCGAATGAACGGCGGTGCCTACGGCCGGGAAACGGCAGACATCCTGCGCGAATGTGCGGTCATGCTGCGCAATGGGCGGCAGCAGGTCATATCGGCCGAGGCAATGCAGTTTTCCTACCGGCACAGCGCCCTGCCGGGTGACGCCATCGTGCTGTCCGGCGTTTTTACCGGCACGCCGGGCGATCCTCAGGCGATCGGCGCACGCATGGATGAAATCGCTCGACAGCGCGAAGAGAGCCAGCCGCTGCGCACCAGAACCGGAGGATCCACCTTCAAAAACCCTCCAGGACAGAAGGCATGGGCCCTGATCGATGCGGCTGGATGTCGTGGTCTCGCGGTAGGCGCGGCGCAGGTGAGCGAAAAGCACACCAATTTCCTTGTCAACACCGGTGGTGCGACCAGCCGTGACATCGAGATGCTTGGCGAGGAAGTCCGCCGTCGGGTGCATGCGCACAGCGGGATCCTGCTCGAATGGGAAATTGCCCGCATCGGCCGCTTTGCCGGCGATCCGGTGGAGCCTGCTGCATGAACGCGGCGGTGCGCAGCAAGAGCAGTCGTCGCGGGGGTGCGACTGCGGGCAAGGCGCGGCGTCAGCGTGGCGGTCGTGGCAAGGCAGGCGGCACGATGGTTCGGCTGATGGCGTCGCTGCCGGTATCCGAACACGGTCTGCAACGTATGTTCCAGACGCTGATCCTGATTGCTGTAGTGCTGGCGCTGTGGGGACTGGCGATAGCTGCGGGCGTTCCGCAAATGTTGCGCGAACACACTGCAAGCGCTGCTGCGCAAGCAGGGCTGATCGTGCGCCGCGTCGATGTACGCGGCGTCGAGCGCATGGACGAACAGGCGATCTATGCTGCCGTGATTGCCGCACGCGAAACACCGATGCCGTTGCTCGATCTTACCGTCATTCGCTCCAGTCTGGTAAAGATGCCGTGGGTAAGGGAAGCGCGCGTATCGCGCCAGTTGCCCGATACGCTCGTCATCGATGTGGTGGAGCGAACGCCCCATGCAGTGCTGAGGCGTGGGCGGGATCATGTGCTGATTGACCGCGACGGACATCAGCTCGAACTTGTCGATCGCCCCCGTGCCGGCACGATGCTGGTGCTGTCAGGCGATGGCGCTGAAAGACGGGTGGCCGACCTGTCGCGTCTGCTCGACCTCGCACCGGCGCTGAAGCGCATCGTCCGTGAAGCGGAGTGGATCGGCAACCGCCGATGGAATCTCACCTTTGCGACCGGGCAGATCATTGCCTTGCCCGAAGGCTCGGCCGAAGCATCGCAGGCGCTGGTTTCATTCGCGCGCATGAACGAAGCCAATCGTCTGCTGGGCGGAAAGGTTGCGGTGTTCGACATGCGGGCTTCTGACCGTATGTATCTGCGGGTGCCGGGACATGCGGATGAGCAGGCCGTGCTGGCCGCAGAGCGCAAGCGCGCTGCTCAACAGGCAGGAGGCTGAACCTGTGGCGACACCGCGCATCGAAAAGATATTTGCTGCAATCAACATCGGCAGTTTTCGTATTTCCGCAATGATTGCAGGGATGTCGACAGATGGTGAGATGATCGTCCTTGGCTCGGGCCACCGCGCGGCCGAGGGGATCAGCAGGGGCTATGTCACTGATCGGAACGCGGCAAGCTACGCCCTGCGCGACGCGATAGAACGTGCCGAACGCGCTGCCGATACGCAGGTGAACTCGGTGTGGATCGGCTGCACGAACGTGGGTTTGCAAAGCACCATTCGCGACATTGAGCTCAACATCGGTGGCCGCAGGATCGAGCAGGAGGACGTCGACGAACTTCTGGCATTGGCGCGCGATGATGTCCTTCCGACAGGCGCTGCTGACCAAAGGTTCGTGCTGCATGCGCACCCCACGTTCTATACACTTGACGGTGCCGAGGGTGTGGTCGATCCGGTCGGCCTCCATGCCGACACTCTTTCCGTCGCAATCCATGTCATGGATGCACAGGGCGGTCCGTTGCGCAATCTGATGGAAGCGGTGCAAAGCGCGCACCTCGATGTGGAAGGCATGGTCGGCGGTGCGCTGGCGACTGGCCGGGCCTGCCTGTTCGAGGAAGAGAGCGAGCTTGGCGTTGCCGTCATCGATTTCGGCGCGGAAATCACGCAGGTTTCCGTTCATGCAGGCGGCATGCTCGTTGGCGTAGATGTCCTGCCTTATGGCTCCAACGACATTACCGACGCAATTGCATCTTCGTTCGGGATTCGCCGCGCGCAGGCGGAGCGCATGAAATGCGTGCATGGCTCTGCCATCGCCAGCCCTGCCGATTATCGCGAATCCATTCCGCTCGACGCCGATTCGTCTGCGCCTGAAAACATGGTGCCGCGTGCCGAGCTGGTTTCGATCATTGCCGGAGAACTCGATCGCTGGACCGATGAGATCACCCGTGCATTGAAGGAACTGGGCTTCTCCCTTGGCCACAAGGGATCGGGCAGGCAGATCGTGCTGACAGGCGGCGGCGCCGAGTTGAGCGGACTTGCCGACCATGTGCAGCAGGCTCTGGGCCGACCGGTGCGGATCGGGCGACCGCCAGCGATGAAGGGCCTCCCCGAAGCGCACGCCACGCCGGGCTTTGCGGTTCTTTCAGGCCTGGTGCTGCATGCCGCGGCGAATCCGTCCGACATCAGATCGCCCGCGCCTGGTCGGCAGGAACATGGCGCCGCAGGCAGAATGAAGCTCGCATCAAGGCTGATGCGTGCGGTGCGGGAGTATTTCTGACCCGCGGCGCAAGCCTGCCTTGCTGCAAACGCAGGAAGCATGTGGAAATGTCGATTTAATCTTTGCCCCCGGTTTTCGTTCTGTGCCAGAAGCGCACGGGGAACAGGGGAACGCATATCGCAGCACCTTCTCGGAGACTTTCATGAGCATCAATATCGGTCCCCCAGCGGTCGAGGAACTGCGCCCACGCATCCTGGTCATTGGCGTCGGCGGGGCGGGCAACAACGCGATCGCCAACATGATTCGGTCCGACATCGAGGGCGTTGATTTCGTCGTGGTGAACACTGACGCGCAGGCGCTTAACAGCGCCACGGCGGAAGACCGCATCCAGCTTGGGCCCGAGATCACGCAGGGCCTTGGTGCAGGTGCCCGCCCCGAGGTCGGCCGCGCGGCGGCTGAGGAAACGATCGACGAAATAGAGCGCATGCTGGATGGCGTCCACATGTGCTTCATTGCAGCCGGCATGGGTGGCGGCACCGGCACCGGCGCAGCGCCAGTCATCGCCAAAGCGGCGCGGGACAAGGGCGTGCTGACGGTAGGTGTCGTCACCAAGCCGTTCATGTTCGAAGGCAGCCGGCGGATGCGCACCGCCGAAAGCGGTATCGAGGAGTTGCAGAAAACCGTCGACACGCTGATCGTCATTCCCAATCAGAACCTTTTTCTTGTCGCCAGCCCCGATACGACTTTCAAGGAGGCGTTTCAGCTTGCTGACGAAGTTTTGCAGCAAGGTGTGCGCTCGATCACCGATCTCATGGTCATGCCGGGCCTTATCAACCTCGACTTTGCCGATGTGCGATCCGTCATGGGCGAGATGGGCAAGGCAATGATGGGAACAGGCGAGGGCGAAGGCGACAATCGCGCGCTGGACGCAGCGGAGAAAGCCATTGCGAACCCCCTGCTCGATGGCGTGTCGATGAAGGGCGCCAAGGGTGTGATCGTCTCCATCATCGGTGGCGAGGACATGAAGCTCATGGAAGTCGACGAGGCGGCAAATCACATCCGCGACCTCGTTGACCCCGATGCCAACATCATCTGGGGTTCTGCGTTCAACCCCGATCTTGAAGGCCGAATCCGTGTCTCTGTCGTTGCAACTGGTATCGACCATGTCGCGCAAGCGCCACAGGCAGCGGCAAGTGTTTTTTCTCCAGGCTCGGGGCGTGCTCCTGCCCGGACAGCGGGGCAAGGCCATCTTGCCGGCATCAGTGCCGGTACGGTCGCGCCGGCAACGGCACACGACCATGCAGCCGATGACGCGGTGCATGGCGGCTGGAAGGATCCCGCGACACAGATCCCGGTACGACCTGATCGGGATGCGTCGGCAGCCATGTCGCACCCTCCTGCCGATGCGGCAGACGATGAATTGCTGCTTGGCGGGATGGAGGAGTTGCCGGTCGAGCCTCCCGTGCAGCTGACGGCGCCTGAAGTCTCGGGGCCGGCAGGCACACCCGCTGTGCGCAGTGCAGACATTGCGTCGCGCGGCCCTGCAACACCGCCCCGCCTGTCGGGCGGTGGCAGCACATTGTTCGAAAGGATGGCCAATCTTTCCCGTAGCCGCGGCGAGACCGAAACTGCCGATGAAGATGATGACGATGCCGACCGTTCCACGATCAGCCTGCCGCGGTTCCTCGGGCGCAACGGGCGGTAAGCGCCGGCACCTGGTTGCTGCCTGCGCCTTGTTGGCAGCAGCAGGGGCGATTTCTGGCATCTGGGTGCCGCAGCCTGCCGCCGCGGTCCCCGTGGTTCAGCCGCTGCCTGGCCCGGACGCGCAGGCGTTCGCGCGCGCCCGCGCCAGGCTGCAGAGTGATCCCGCCAACCCGGCTGCATTGCGTGAGGCTGCCGTGTTGGCGGTGCGGCTGGGTCATTACGAGCTGGCGCGGCAATATGTTGCGCAGGCAGCAACCGTCATGCCGTCCGACCCGGTAATGAGTGCGGTCGAGGCAGCGCTGATGGTGCAGGAGGGCGCGGCGGACCGGGCGATCGCCATGTTCACAGCCGCGCAGCGCGCCGGCGCCATGATTGATACGCTGGCAGCCGATCGGGCGCTGGCTTACGATCTCATCGGAGATCAGCCATCAGCAGCGCATTATTACGATCTGGCTCACCGTCAACTGCCGGTGACCAGTTCCCGTGCCGTAAGCCATGCAGCAAGCGAGTTGATCCGCCGTCATGCCCTCAGTCTGACAATCGGCGGAAATCGTGCAGAGGCCGACGCGTTGTTGCGCCCGCTGCTCGATGCGCAGGATCTTGCCGCCTGGCGCACACGCGCTTTCATTCTGGCAATCGACAATCAGGCAGAGCAGGCCGAAGCGCTCCTGCATCTGGTGCTTCCCGAGGAATTGGCGAGCGGGCTTGCGCCTTACATGCAGACGATGAAGCGGCTTACACGGGCACAACAGGCGGCGGCGGCAAATCTTGGAATGTTTCCCCAGCTTGGCGACCTGCCACAGACAGGAGAGGTCCGGCTTGCCGGGCGCGGGCGTACCGCTCCGGCGCCAGGCGCTGGTCCGGTGGCAAGTTCAGTTGCTGGCGCAATAACCAGTCCTGTCTCTGCACGCCGTCCGGATCGGTCGGGAACACGTGTCAGTGCTGCACAGGCTGCGCGTGACGCAGCCTTCGCGACCCGGACACGCGAAGCGCGCACGGGTCCAGCGGCGCCGGCTGCAGCAGTACCGATATCGACACCTCCACCAGCCCCGCCGCCTGCGCCGGTGCCTGCGTCGCCGTCTGCGCCGGCTGTAACAGCCACCACCGCGCCTCAGCCACGGGATGCCTCGCAGGTGCGACAACAGCCGGCACCCGTACAGCAGCCGTTGGAAGTGGAGCCTCGCGAAATCCTGCCGATGGCTGCCCCCACGCAATTGGCTTTGGCAACGACGCCGGCGCCGACGATTGCATCGCCGCCTGATGCGACGCCTGTTCGTGCGGGCTTGACGCAGGAACGGATCTGGGTTCAGCTGGGTACTGGCACAGACCTGGAAGCACTTCTTTTCGGCTGGCAGAACTACAAGCGTCTGTCCGGCCTCACCTTGCTGCGGCGCGATCCTTTCCTTGCACCGTCCGGCGCGGAGCGGCGGCTGCTGACCGGACCTTATCCCGACACCGGCAGCGCTTTGCGGGCTGTGGCCGCGTTGCAGGAATCGGGGCTCAATGCCTTTGTCTGGAGCAACCCGCCGGATCAGGTCGTCCAACCTCTGCCTGTGCCGTAAACCGCGCATCGACTGCTTGTTTGCGCCCTGCTTCGGGCGGGCGCTTTTCCACAAGCTGTCAACAGCGGGGTTCATCTGTCCACAAAATCGGGCGATACATTGGTTGCCGGGTTCCTTGTGAACAGGCACGGGGGGCAGGCGGGATGTTCCTGCACCGCAGCTGAAGGATCCTAAATGATGATGACAGGAGAACGCCGCATGCTTCAAGAAGAGGATCTGGCTCCTGTCGAAATGCTGGTGTCCCTGTTCGAAGCACGGGACTGGCCTTATGAACTCATCGGCGAGGACGAGATCAGCGGCGAGGTGCGCGGCGCCTGGACCAAGTATCAGCTGCGGGCGATCTGGCGGCAGGAAGACAAGGTATTGCAGTTGCTGTGTCTGCCCGACGTGCGGGTGGCCGACGCAAAAAGGGTCGCCATTTTCGAGCTGATGACGCTGGTAAACGAACAATTGTGGCTTGGACATTTCGATATCTGGTCCAACGGATCGGTCCTGCTGTACCGTCATGGCCTGATGCTGGGTGATGATGGCCTGCTCAGCCTGTCCCAGGCGCAGACCGCGGTCGAGGTGGCGGTGGAAGAATGCGACCGCTTCTATCCTGCCTTCCAGTTTGTGTTGTGGGGTGACAAGAACCCGCAGGACGCGCTTGATGCTGCTCTTGTCGATGCTGCCGGAGAAGCCTGAGATGAATGATGCAACATTGAACAGGCCGGCCGGCCGGCCTGCACGCATGCTGCTGGTCGGGTGCGGCAATATGGCAGGCGCAATGCTCGACGGGTGGCTTGCCGCGGGGCTGGACTCACAGATGTTCACTATCGTTGATCCCTATCGGAAAGCCGCGCCCGGCGGCGTGCGTCTCCTCAAGACCCTCCCTGATGAAGCGTTCGACATGGTGATGCTGGGGATCAAACCCCAGATGCTGAAGGACGCCGCGCCCCGTATCAGGCCTCTTGCCGGCAGCGATACGATCGTGCTTTCGATCCTCGCCGGGACGATGCTGGCAACTCTCGATGGCTTTTTTCCGGAGGCGCGTGCCATCGTGCGGGTAATGCCCAATTTGTCTGCACGCCTTGGCAAATCGCCCATCGCGCTGGTATCTGCTGACATCAACGAGCGTGAGCGCAGCCAAGTCGATGCAATGGCGGCTCCACTGGGTACGCTGGAGTGGCTGCCCGATGAAAGCCTGTTTGATCTTGTTACCGCTTTGGCAGGTTCGGGTCCCGGCTTTGTCTATCGCTTTATCGATGCGCTCGCTGCGGCCGCTGCGACCTTGGGTTTGCCGCGTGAGCAGGCTGACAGGTTGGCGCTGGCGACGGTGAACGGGTCAGCGCAGCTGGCAGCGGAAAGCGCCCATTCGCCTGCGGATCTGGCGCGGCAGGTGGCTTCGCCCGGCGGTGTTACACAGGCAGGGCTGGATACACTTGATGACGATGACGCGCTGCTGCGTTTGATGACCCGTACCTTGGCAAATGCGCGCGACCGCAGTGCGCAGATGGCACGGGACATGTGATGATGGTCTGAACCGATCGTTGATCCAGACGCGAATATTAAGAGTGCGTTACGCCAGCGGCAGGCATTCGGCGGACGAGAGCCGCACGCCGGTTTCGCTTGAAAAATGCGGAACAGATCGCGATATTGAGCGCAACGGTCCGAGTATGGTTCGGGCCGGTAGAGGAGTTTGGAGAAAAATGGCCAATTGGAACGATCCCCAGCCCACTCGGACGGGCTTCGGCGCGTCTCCGAGCTTTGATGGGCGGGTGCAACAGACCGCAGGTTTCGATGCCGGCCTGCGCAAATACATGTTGTCCATCTACAATTACATGGCAGCAGGCGTGGCGCTTACAGGCGCAGTGGCATTTGTCATGGCGAACACCGCGTTCGGCATTTCTGTCATGTCTTCGCCGCTGATGTGGCTGATCGTCCTGTCGCCGCTTGCGATCGTCTTTGCGATGTCGTTCGGCGCCAACCGCTTTTCCGAATCGACGCTCAAGGCGTTGTTCTGGGGATTTGCGGCGCTGATGGGTGCATCCTTGTCCACCGTTTTCGCGGTGTACACAGGAGCGTCGATTGCCGCGACCTTCTTTGCAACGGCAGGCGCGTTTGCTGGCCTTAGCCTGGTTGGCTACACGACCAAGAAAAACCTGTCCGGCATGGGCAGCTTCCTCATCATGGGCGTGATCGGCCTGATCATTGCATCGGTGATCAACCTGTTTGTGCAAAGTTCGGCACTGATGTGGGCAATCAGCTTCCTTGGCGTGCTGATCTTCGCTGGATTGACTGCCTACGATACGCAACGGCTGAAGAACCAGTATGCCCAGCTTGTCGGCAGCGAATTCATGGGCAAGGCGGTGATCCTTGGTGCACTTACCCTGTATCTGGACTTCATCAACATGTTCCAGTTCCTGCTCATGTTCATGGGCCAGCGCGACTGATCCTCTTTAACGACGACGGATGCAAACGCCCGGTCGGCCAAGTGGCTCGATCGGGCGTTTTTCTTTGTTTTTGATGGTTTACCCGGCCATGCAATCTGGCGCATACATGCAGGCCTCACCCGTTTCGGGGCCTGTGGTGCGATTCCCCGGTCGTCAGAGCCAGGCCATGCAGACCAGAAGGCAAATGAACATGACTCCACGGTTTATCAAAGGTTCGCAAGCGGGTGCGCTGTTTGGCCTTGCTGCCGGAATTGCGGCATTGGGGGCATGCTCCACCCCGCCGCCTCAACCGGCGCCGCCGCCGCCGCCGGTTGTGCAAGAGGCATTTCCCGCCCGCCCAATCGCGCCGTACAATGCGCATGAGGGTCTGCGCATTCCGGCGGTCGATGCAAATGGCGTTCGCCAGACGGTCAACAGTGGCCTTACTCCTTCACAGATGATCTGGAACGTGCGTTCGGCTTACAATGTCGCTGCACTCAATTGCACGGGTCCGGTTCACGCTGCACTGGCTGAAAACTACGGCATGTTCCTGAAAGGGCATGACAAGGAGCTGACGGCGGCCAATCGGACGCTGAACGAGCAATTCCGCAGCGAATTTGGCGCCAAGTCAAATGCTGTGCGCGACGCGTACATGACGCAGGTTTACAATTATTTCGCCTTGCCCGCGGTGCTTCCCGACTTCTGCCAGGCAGCCTTGCAGATGAGCGAGCAGCTTGCGCTGGTTCCTCAAGGCGAGCTTGAAACCACAGCAGCACAGGTCCTGCCCGATCTGGAGCGGGTCTTCGTCGCCTTTTTCGACCGTTATGACAGCTACCGTGCGCAGGCCGCGGCATGGGACGCCAATTATCTTGCGACATATGGCGAACCTTATCCTTATGCTCCGCGCATGATCATCGACACGACGCTGCCGGTAACCGAGTCGATGGAGCAGGCTGGTTTTGATGCGGCGGTCGGGGCGGGCGCTCCTATCGCGGGCACTCAGGATGAAGCGCTGCCGCCATCATCGTGATGCGCTGCCTTGCAAGTGCATTTGCGCTTTGCTTCGCGACGGTGCTGCGTTAACAGCGCGGCTTGCCGGGTAAGGCGCACTGGAGCGCGGAACATCCGGCTCGGACTGGAACGGGGCCGTAGCTCAGTTGGGAGAGCGCGTCGTTCGCAATGACGAGGTCAGGGGTTCGATTCCCCTCGGCTCCACCAGTCCTTTTGCGTGCAGGCACATGAATTTGGCGGGAAGAGCCGGAACACGGGTTTCAGGTTGGCTCTACAGATAGGCTGGCACTTCAAGGGCCGGGCGCCTACATGCGCTCCATGCATTTTCTCGATCAGGCAAAAGTCTATCTTCGATCCGGCGCGGGCGGTCCAGGCGCGGTCAGCTTTCGACGTGAAAAATACGTGGAGTTCGGCGGACCCGACGGCGGCGATGGCGGGCGTGGCGGAGACATCGTTTTCGAAGCGGTGCCCGGGCTCAACACGCTGATAGATTTCCGCTACGCCCAGCACTTCAAGGCCCCTCGCGGCGTTCAGGGGATGGGCAAGGACAGGACAGGCGCGCGCGGCAAGGATCTGGTAATCTCCGTTCCCGTCGGCACGCAGGTGCTGACAGAGGACAAGGAGCAGGTGCTGGCAGATTTCACGCAAGTCGGCCAACGGGTGGTCATGCTTGAGGGTGGGTTGGGCGGACGCGGCAATGCCAGTTACAAGACCAGCACCAACCGCGCTCCGCGTCAGCATCAGCCTGGCATCCCCGGTGACGAACTGTGGGTGTGGTTGCGGCTGAAGCTGTTGGCTGACGTAGGGCTGGTGGGCCTTCCCAATGCCGGCAAATCGACCTTTATCAATCAGTTGTCGAATGCCAACGCCAAGACAGGCGCCTATGCCTTTACCACGTTGCGACCGCAGTTGGGTGTCGTCAGACACAAGGCGCGCGAATTCGTCGTGGCCGATATTCCCGGTCTCATTGCCGGCGCTGCGGATGGCGCAGGCATCGGCGATCGCTTCCTTGGCCATATCGAACGATGCCGCGTCTTGATCCATCTGATCGATATCGCCGGGTTTGGCGCAGGCCAGGAGCCTGTCGACGCGCTGCATACCGTGGAGCATGAGCTTGCAGCCTATGGTGCAGGTCTTGCGGAAAAGCCCCGGCTCGTGGTGCTCAACAAGGTGGATCTTGCCGATGATGAACTGGCTGGCGCATTCGCCCGTGAATTGCGTGACGCCGGCGCAGAGCAGGTGTTTGCCGTATCGGCTGCGACAGGAGCTGGCATGGAGCCGCTGCTCGACGCAGTCCTGCAACATCTGCCCCGCGTGACCAGCACCGAAAGCAAGGGCGGCGCAATGGGACTGGCGCAAGCGGAACTGCCGCGGGACGGCACAGATGGCGTGGACGAGCCTGCGCAATGGTCGCCGCTACTTTGACTTTACACGGGCTTGGCCTAAGCGTTGCAACATGACTGTAACGAGCAAACCTGTCACCCATCTCGCTGACCTTGCCAATCCTGCTGCTTGCCCGCGCATCGTGTACAAGATCGGATCGGCGCTGCTGGTCGGACCTGACGGTGCGCCGCGCCGTGAATGGCTCGCCGGACTGGCAGATGAAATTGCCGACGCCCGACGTGCAGGACAGGACGTGATCGTTGTCAGTTCAGGGGCGACTGCGCTGGGCGCTGCACGTCTCGGGCTTGACAAGGGTGGTCGCGGCAGCCTCCCCGACGCGCAGGCAGCCGCCGCAGTCGGGCAGATCGAGCTTGGCGGGATCTGGTCGGATCTGCTTGGCGCGCATGGGCTTATTGCCGCGCAATTGCTTGTCACACTGGAGGATCTTGAGGATCGCCGGCGGTATCTGAACGCGTCGGCAACGCTGGCCCGCCTGTTGGAAGCAGGTGTTGTGCCGGTGGTAAACGAGAATGATTCGGTGGCAACGGCAAAACTGCGCTTTGGCGACAATGACCGGCTCGCCGCTCGCGTTGCCCAAGCTGCGGATGCCGATGCTGTCCTGCTGCTGTCCGATGTGGATGGCTTGTATGACCGCAATCCGTCCGATCCGGCGGCAAAGCGTGTCCCTGTTGTGCGGGGCGTCACCGACGAATTGCATGACATGGCCGATGGCGGCAGCGCTTCGGGGCTCGGTACAGGCGGCATGACAACCAAGCTCAAGGCCGCTCAGATCGCGGAGCGCGCCGGCATCGCGCTGGTCATTGCCAACGGTTTTCACGACAAGCCGGTCTCGCGGGCGCTGCGCGATGGCATCGGCACGTTGTTCCTGCCGCGCCGCAACGACACGGGCAAGCGGGCATGGCTGGGTGGGCGCATGCAGATGAAAGGCTCCTTGATGGTGGATGCAGGCGCTGCGATCGCCCTGCAGGCAGGAGGGAGCCTGCTTGCCAAGGGTATCAGCGCAATCGAAGGTGAATTTCAGCGCGGCGACCCGATCATGATCAGGGATGAACGGCAGCGGGCAATCGCCAAGGGGCTGGCAGAATACGATGCCGCCGAATGCCACAAGATCATCGGGCATCATTCAAGCGAACAGGCAAGCCTGCTGGGTTACGAACCGCGCTCGGCCGTCGTGCATCGCGACCAGATGGTGCTCCTGTGAGCAGCGCTGCGCTTGCAAACAGACGTGCTGGCGCCTCCGTGCTGGCCGAATGAAGCTTGCGCTTACCGGTGCCACCGGATTTGTGGGCGGGGCGTTGCTTGAACTGATGCTGTCGCAAGGCTGCACGGTTCGTGCACTTGCGCGCAAGGAGCAGAAGCCGAGATCAGGCGTCGGCTGGGTGCTTGGCGATCTGGCGAAACATGATGCGCTGGTTCGGCTGTGCGAAGGATGCGACGCGCTCATTCATGTTGCCGGCGTTGTGAATGCGCGCGATGCTGCCGCCTTTCACGCGGGCAATGTGGCAGGGACCATCAACATGATCTCGGCGGCACGCGCAGGCGGCGTAAAGCGTCTCGTGCATGTCTCATCGCTCGCTGCACGGCATCCTCAGCTTTCCCTTTACGGTCAATCCAAACAACAGGCAGAAGCAGCGGTGGCTGTCAGCGGCATGGATTGGACCATCGTGCGCCCGCCGGCGGTTTACGGTCCCGGCGATACAGAAATGCTGGAACTGTTCAGAGCAGCGCGATCAGGTGTCGTTCCGCTGCCGCCATCAGGGCGTGCATCGCTGATCGCAGTGGATGATCTGGCCCGGTTGCTGCTGGCGTGCGCATTGCAAGACCGCACCAGCCGGCAGATTTACGAACCCGACGATGGGCGGCCCTTCGGGTGGAGCCACGCCGAACTCGCGCGGGCCATCGGCGCGGCCATCGGGAAGCGCCGGGTCTGGCCCATCGCGCTGCCAGCAGCAGTGCTCAGGCTGGCGGCGCGGGCAGACCGGCTGATCCGCGGTCATGGTGCCAAGCTGACAATGGACAGGGTCGGTTACCTTTTGCACCCCGATTGGGTGGCTGATTGCGCCTTGTGGCCCCCCGCCGCAGTCTGGGAACCTGCCATTGCCACGCGAGACGGACTGCGCATGACGGCACAATGGTACCGGAAGGCGGGCTGGCTCTAGAAAACAGGCTCGAAGCCGGGTGGCAGGTCCTGCTCATTATTGGTGCTGTCGGTGCGGATCGCATGGATCCCGCATTCCACCTTGTCCCATCCGCGCCACCGTCCGGATCGCGGGTCGTCACCCGGCGTGACCTTGCCGGTGCATGGAGAACAACCGATCGACGGATAACCCTGGTCTACCAGCGGATGACGGGGCAGCGCATGAAGCACGAGCCATGCTTCGATGTCTTCCTTCGACCATCCGATCAGCGGGTTGACTTTCAACCGGCCTGCCATGTCCATCTGGTCCGGTTCGAACACCGGCAGATCGGTGCGCGTGACGGACTGGAACGCCTTGCGACCGGTGATCGATGCGTCGAAGCTGCCAAGGGCACGCGACAGCGGAATAACCTTGCGCATCTCACAGCAGCCATCCGGATCATATGACCAGCGCAGGCCGCTGTCGTCGCGGCGGGCAAGATCATCGCTGTCGGGCGAAAGGATCTGGAGATTGGTCAGTCCAAGATGCTCTACCAGCCGGTCGCGATATGCAAGCGTCTCTGCAAAATGCTTCCCGGTGTCGACGAACAGCACCGGGACATCTTTGTCGATGCGTGATGCCAGATGGAGGAGAACCGCGCTTTCAGCTCCGAAGCTCGACACCAGCGCAGCGCGCCCGGTTACCTGTTCGACCAGCACTGCACGCAGCACTGCCTCGGCATCGCCGCTGGCAAACCGGGCGTTCAGAGCCGCCAGATCATCAGGGCCGAAGCGCGTTTCCACCCCGATGATGTCGCGCTGCCGGGCAGTGGTGCTATTCATGCCGCAACTGTGGATGGCGTAGCTTCCATATCGGAACAGCGTCATCTGCTGCATCCTGATAGACATGGGGATACCGGTTGAGCGCCGCTTCAACCTGCTGGGGGTCCAGCGGATGATTGGGGGCAAAACTGTCGAAGCCGCAGCGACGCATGAAGTACACCAGGTCAAGCAGCACGTCGCCAACCGCTTTCAGCTCCCCTGTGTAGCCTGCCTCACGCAGAATACGTGCTGTCGAAAAGCCGCGCCCGTCGCGAAAGCGAGGAAAATCCACCTCCACCAGCCGGACTCGATCCAGCATGGGCAGCAGCCGCTGCACATCGTCACCAGCTTCGATCAGAACCGACGCGCTGTTTGTCTGCTCCAGAAAGGCGTCGAGTGTAACCGCCGGCTCGTCGGCAGCAGCGTCGGTCCTGAACCTTGGATACTCACCCATAGATCGCCTCCTTGAACCCTTCCATTCCGACCCGGCGGTAGGTATCGAGGAACCGCTCTCCCGGATTGCGCAAGGTGCGGTACTGTTCGATCGTGCGTTCGACCGCATCGACAATGCCTGCCTCGTCAAAGCCGGGGCCGGTGATCTTGGCCTGGCTGGCATCTTCCGCGCCTGACCCGCCAAGCAGGAGCTGGTAATTTTCAGTACCCTTGCGATCGACGCCCAGGATGCCGATCTGCCCGGCGTGGTGATGCCCGCATGCGTTGATGCAGCCGGAAATCTTGATCTTCAGCTCGCCAATGTCCTTCTGCCGTTCAGGATCTGCAAAGCGTTCTGCAATCTGCTGCGCCACCGGAATTGACCGCGCATTGGCGAGGCTGCAGTAATCAAGGCCGGGGCAGGCGATGATGTCGGTGACCAGATCAAGGTTGGCGTCCGCGAGACCTGCTGCGACCAGCCCCTGCCACACCGCATACAGGTCCTGTTTCCTCACATGCGGCAAGACCAGGTTCTGTGCGTGCGTTGCGCGCAATTCGTCGAAGCTGTAGCGTTCGGCAAGGTCGGCGATCATCTCCATCTGTTCTGCGGAAATGTCGCCGGGTATCTCGCCAACTGGCTTCAGGCTGATGTTGACAATGGCGTAACCTGGCATCTTGTGGGCAGCGGTTTGCCGGTCGGCCCAGGCAACAAAACCAGGCTCTGATTGCTCGATGCGGTCCGTCAATCCCGCTTCGAATGGCGGCGGGGTAAAATATTCGGCAATCCGGTCATATTCCACCTGGGGGAAGTCGGTATCGAGCGTCAGCATGTGCTGGAATTCCGCCTCCACCTGCCGCGTGAACTCCTCCTGCCCCAACTCGTGGACCAGGATCTTCATTCGCTGCTTGTGGATGTTGTCGCGCCGCGCATGCATGTTCCACACGCGCAACACCGCCTGCACATAGGAAAAGATGTGCTGCGTTGGCAGGAAGTCGCGGATTTCATATGCCATGAACGGCGTACGCCCCATGCCACCGCCGGCGTAAACCTGAAACCCAGTCTCTCCTTCGGCGTTCTTTACGATGCGCAGGGCAAAGTCATGCCAGCGCAGTGCCGCGCGATCGGCAGCAGAGGCGATCAGCGCGATCTTGAACTTGCGGGGCAGATAGCTGAACTCGGGATGGAATGTGGTCGCCTGGCGCAGCAGCTCTGCCCACGGGCGCGGATCCATGATCTCGTCCGCCGCAGCGCCCGCGTATTGATCGGCCGAGATATTACGGATGCTTTCCCCGCTCGTCTGGATCGCGTGCATTTCCACCGTCGCCAGATCGGCAAGGATGTCGGGCGTATCCGCCAGCCTGATCCAGTTGTACTGAATGTTCTGCCGCGTGGTGAAATGGCCGTAACCGCGGTCGTATTTGCGCGCGATATGCGCCAGCATCCGCATCTGGCGCGAGTCCAAGGTACCATAGGGGATTGCGACGCGCAGCATGTAGGCATGGAGCTGAAGATAGAGCCCGTTCTTCAGCCGCAGGGGCTTGAACTGGTCATCTGTCATCTGTCCATCAATGCGGCGCTGCACCTGATCGCGAAACTCCGCGACGCGGGCATCCACCATTTCCTGGTCGTAGCGGTCGTATCTGTACATCCTATATCACCCAGTCTTGAGCGCCGGCATCATCCGGCCGGCGGGTAAGGTCCATGCGAACCGTGGGACCAAGCGCACGAATGCGGTCCTTGATATGTGCAGGGCGTACACCATCGGAAGTGTGTTCCGCCTTGATCGCATAGGGCACGTTTACCCGACACGCCGCATCTTCACGCAGCGCAATGGTATCCGCTTCCTGCCCTACATCCACAGCGGTGTTCACATCCGCGGACCAGCCTGCGCCATCCCACCACACGACATCGCCAGTCTTGAGGTCGTTTCCGGTAAGAACAATCATTGTGCCGCTTCCATTGCCAGAGTGACGAGCGGCGCATCGGCTTGCTCTTGCGTGACGTGCCCGATCACGATGAGGGCGGGGCTGACAATCTCTGCTTGCGTCACCAGGACAGGCAGTGCCGCCAGCGAGCCGCGCAGCACACGCATCTGCGGCCGCGCTGCATTTTCTATGATCGCTATCGGCATCTCGGGCGCCAGTCCGTCTGCCATCAATTTTTCCGCGATCTGCGGCGCAGTGGCCACTCCCATGTAGATCACCAGCGTGCGGCCGACACCGGCAAGTCCGGTCCAGTCCTGATCGCTAAGCCCCTTGCACTGGCCGGCGACGAAACTGACGATGCTGGCATGGTCGCGGTGGGTCAGTGCAATCTGGGCACAGGCGGCAGCAGCGTTGGCAGCGCTGATCCCCGGGACGATTTCCACTGCGACGCCGGCGGCGCGGCAGGCTTCCGCCTCCTCGCCACCGCGACCGAAAATCAGCGGATCGCCGCCTTTCAGACGCACGACGTCATTGCCGGCCAAAGCCTCGCGCACCAGCAAAGCGCAGATCTCTTCCTGCGGTACGGTGTGGCGGGCACGCTGCTTGGCGACCGAAATCAGACGTGCACCAGCCGGCGCCATCTGCAAGATGGCGGGATCGACGAGCCCGTCATGCACGAGCAACCGCGCACCCATCAGCAGGCGGGCAGCGCGCATGGTCAACAGGTCAGGGTCGCCCGGGCCGGCGCCAACGAGATAGACGCGACCGATGCGAGCGCGCCCGGCAATTGATTGCTTCATTTTCATGTGACCTGAAGTGGGCGGTTTGAGGCACCATGGCCAGCCACAATGATTTAACAGGGGGCAAGCTGCGCTTTTCTCTTAAGGAGGCGGCTGACCGTCTGTCCCTGGCGAGGACCCGTCCGGCATGCCCGGCAGATCGCCTTGCGCCTGCATTCCTTGGGACAGGGCAGCGATCAGCCTTTCGAACTGCGTGTTATCGCGCAGATTGAGATCACGTTGCGGAAAGGGGATCTCGATGCCGGCATCCTGAAACAGATGCCACAGCGTCTTCAGCACTTCCGATTTGACATTGCCTACCCCCTGTTCAGGATCCCTGATCCAGCAGTGAATGGTAAACCTGACTGAGCTTTCGCCGTAATCGGCCAGCCAGACCGTGGGCGCAGGAAGTTCCAGCACCCGCGCACAGCTTCTGGCCGCCTCCAGCATGAGTTCTTCAGCACGTTCGATATCGGAGTTGTACGACACGCCAACATTGATCTGCATGCGGACATTGCGGCTTGAATAGGACCAGTTTTCAACCTGGTTCACCATCAGGTTTTCATTGGGGATGAGATATTCGCGTTCGTCACGGGTGGTGACGGACACTGCCCTGATGCCGATCTTGCGAATCTGACCAAAGGTCTGGTTGCCCGCACCATCGGCGACGGCGATGACATCGCCCGGCTTGATCGATCGATCCATGAGCAGAATGATGCCGGCAATCAGATTGCCGAAGGTTTTTTGCAATCCGAAGCCGATGGCAAGGCCGAAAGCTCCGGAAAATACGGCAAGAGCAGTGAGGTCCACGCCGATGATGTCAATCCCGATCAGGATTGCAGCACCCCACACAAAGATCGTGACCAGCTTTTCGCCGAGAACCTGCTGCGTGCGGTCAAGCTTGCCCATACGGACAAAGGATTTCTTGGCCAGCCATGTACCCAGCTGCGCCGCCATGATGACGCCGATCACGACGACCGTGATGACAAGCACACCCCAGAGCGAGAACCGGCTCGTACCGACATCCACCCCTATTTCGCGCATGGTGGCGATCACGGGACGCGCCTGATTGGTCCACCAGTCGATCATGCAGCCCTCATGGTTGCAAAGGCCTGCGCCAGATCGGCGATCAGATCGTCGGCATGTTCAAGTCCGATGGACAGCCGGATTGCAAACCTGTCGCCTGCATCAAGACCTGCCGGCGGCCATGGCCGCACCGATCGGTCCCGTCCCGGATCCACAGGCAGCACCAGGCTTTCATAACCGCCCCAGCTATAGCCGATGCCAAACAGCGTGAGTGCATCGATGAGCCTCGCGCGGGCCGCATCGTCCTGTCCCTTCAGGACAAAGCTGAACAGCCCGCAGCCACCGCTAAAATCCCTTTGCCACAGGTCATGGCCCGGCGCGCTGTCCAGCATGGGGCACAGCACGGCGGCCACTTCATCACGCCCGCGCAGCCAGCGGGCGATGACCAGCGCAGTAGCGGCCTGTTGCCTGAGCCGCAGATCAAGCGTGCGCAGGCCGCGCAGCGCCAGCGCCGCATCGTCTGGCGACACGACCTGCCCCAGAGCCTGCGCCGTGGTGCGCAATGCGGGGTAGAGCCGTTTGTTTGCGGTGACAGATCCCATCATGAGGTCGGAATGGCCGCCTACATGCTTGGTCAACGCCAGGATCGCGCCGTCGCAGCCATGCGCCAGCGCCTGGAAGCCGGTTGGGCCAGCCCACGTATTGTCGAGCAGCACCATGGCTCCTGCCGCGCGGGCGATGCCGGCAAGCGTGGTCACGTCGCAGATTTCCATGGTCAGGCTGCCTGGGCTTTCCAGCAGGACCGCGCCTGCGCCCATCGCGCAAAGCTCCCTGAACCCCTCAAGATCAAGCGGGTCGAAAAATACCGGCTGCACGCCGAATCGTGCCAGCAGCCCCAATCCCATGCGGCGGGACGGATCGTAGGCGTTGTCGGTGATGAGCAGCCGTTCACCGGGCCGCACGCTTGCCATCAAGGCTCCTGCTATCGCCGCGACACCCGATGGAAACAGAACAGTGCCCGCAGCACCGGGCTCCAGCGCGCTCAGCGCTTCTGCCAGTGACCATTGCGTCGGTCCGCCACGTCGGCCGTAGAAAAACTGTCCGTCGGCGTTGTCCTTTGTCCCGGCACGAAGCGCGGCAGTATCATCGTAAAGATGCGTGCTCGCACGCCAGACCGGCGGGTTGACGACGCTGCCCGATAGCCCCGGCACGCTGGTAAACGCAAGTCTGCGCCCGATGCCCGCCAGCCGGGTTGCGACATGGCGGGATGCAGGCGAGCCTGTGCGCTCCGGGTCGGTATCACCTGCATCTGCGCCTCGTCCCGGACGCGAGGGCCCGCTCATGCGCGCCCGGTGGCCTTGGGTGTAGCGGGATCTGCGCCCCATTCGGCCCAGCTCCCGTCATAAAGGGAGGCAGTGTCGTTGCCGATCAGGGTCAGCGCCAGGAACAGCACCGCTGCCGTCACGCCCGATCCGCAGCTGGTGATGACGGGGCGTTCAGGATCGATTCCTGCTGCCTCGAACTCGGCCCGGAGTGCGATCTTGTCCTTCATCCGGCCATCTGCTTCATACAACATGCCGATCGGCAGGTTGCGCGCGCCCGGGATGTGCCCCGAAGCCATGCCAGGCCGGGCTTCCTTCTCCTGCCCGGTGAACCGTGCCGCGCTTCTGGCGTCCACCATCTGCTCTGCGCCGCCTGAAAGATTTGCCAGCACGGCATCCTTGTCACGAACGGCAGCGGCGTTCATTCGCGGTTCGAAACGGGCGGGGGTGATCTTCGGCTCGTCTTGCGAAACCGGTCTGCCCTGGGCTTCCCATCGTGCCAATCCGCCGTCGAGCACCGCCACCTGTTCCATGCCGAACAGCTGCATGATGAACCAGCCGCGCGCCGAACTGTGCAGGGGAGAATTGTCGTACAGCACCACCCGATCCGTGCGCGAAATGCCCAAGGCCTCCATCCTCGCTGCGAAGACAGGAGCGTCGGGCAAGGTGTTGTCGCCTGCGGCATCATTGTCCGCCAGATTGCCAAGATCAAGGAACAGGGCGCCTGGAATATGACCAGCGCAATATTCGGCATGCGCGTTTCGCCCCGAAGCCGGCAGATGATAGCTCGCATCGACAATGCGCAGATCGCCCGCTTCAAGGTTCTGTGCCAGCCATTCGGTGGTTACAAGAATATCCATCCTATCGCTCCTCAAAGTGGTGCCATGGTAAACATCTGCGCCGCCCGCGTCGAGCGTCCCATCGCTCCCCTTTATACTCATGCTTGAGCGTTTCACCGCGACAGTGCATGGCGGCTGGATGACCGAACATGAAGCCAAGCCGCTTTTCCTGGGGCAAAACAGCCCGCTTCCTGCCGCTCCTGAACAGGCGGTGCTCGATTATGTGCCCAATCCGCGCAAGGGACTGTTGTATTGCGTACGTTTTGCTGCGCCGGAGTTTACCTCATTATGCCCCGTTACCGGGCAGCCTGACTTCGCGCATCTGGTAATCGATTATGCACCGGGGCAAACGATTGTTGAATCCAAATCGCTCAAGCTGTTTCTTGGCGCGTTCCGCAACCATAGCGGGTTCCATGAAGATGTGACTGTCGGTATCGGGCAGCGGCTGTTTGACGAAATGGAGCCGCAATGGCTGCGCATCGGCGGCTACTGGTATCCGCGCGGCGGAATTCCCATCGATGTGTTCTGGCAATCGGGGGCGGTGCCAGACGGGCTCTGGGTGCCGGACCAGGGCGTCGCATCCTACCGCGGGCGCGGGTAGCGATCAGGCCTCGTCCGGCGATGCGTCTGCCTGCGCCAGGAGTGCCTGGGCCTGCTTGAAATGCGGCAGGTCCACCATCTGCCCATCTATCTCGACCACACCGGCACCGGCGCTGAATGCAGCCACGACGCGGCGGGCTTGGGCAAGTTCAGCTGGCGTTGCCGCAAAGGCGGCGTTGATGATAGGCACCTGCTCTGGGTGCAAGGCCATCATGCCGGTGAAGCCGTCGCGCCGCCCGCGCCGCGCGTAAGCGTTCAGCCCGTCAGCATCGCGAATGGCAGGATACACCGTTTCAATTGCAGGAACGCCGGCTGCATGCGCGGCAAACAAGGCCAGGCTGCGCACCGTTTCAAGAGGCGCGGTATAGCGGCCGTCCGCTTCCCGTGCGGCGGTAGCGCCAATCGCGGCGGGCAGGTCTTCTGCGCCCCAGGTCAGGCCGCACAGCTGGCTGGATACTGTCGCATAGCTGCCCAGTTGAAACAGCGCGCGCGGTGTTTCAGTGGCAATGGGCAGAACGGGCGGCACCGGGTGCTGCGCCATGGTACAAAGCTGCTCGATGCTGGCGGCGCCTTCAGCCTTGGGGAGAACGATGCCGTCAGGCTGGTGCGGCAGGACAGCGGCCAGATCGTCTGCGGCAAACGGCCCGTCGACAGGATTGATCCGCACCAGAACGGTCGTGTGCCGGGGCTGCTCGAGGTATTCCGCCACTGACCGCCGCGCTGACATCTTGGCCGCCAGCGCGACGGAATCCTCAAGATCGATGATGATGGCGTCGGCGCCGCTCTGCGCGGCCCTGGCAAAACGCTCCGGCCGGTCGCCTGGTACAAACAGCAGGGAGCGCAAGCGCATCAGCCGGATTTGCGGATCAGCGCAGAGCGCAGGCAGCGGCAGACGATTTCATCCCGCTGGTTGAGCAATTCATGTCTGAAAGTGACAATGCCTGCATCAGGGCGAGACTTGGAATTGCGCAGGCTTTCGACAATGGTGCGTGCTCGCAGCGTGTCGCCGATAAACACCGGCACGGGATGCGCTATGGTGTCATAGCCAAGGTTTGCCACCAGCGTGCCAAGGGTCGTGTCACCGACCGACAGCCCCACCATGAGCGAAAAAGTAAATGTGCCGTTGACCAGGATCTGGCCGAACTCGCTGGCCCGCGCCGCTTCGGCATCGAGATGCAGCGGCTGCGGATTGTGCGTCATGGTCGAAAACAGCAGATTGTCCGTCTCTGTCACCGTGCGGCGGATATCATGGTCAAGGCTGTCGCCAACCTCCCATTCATCGAAACAGCGTCCAGCCATGTCAGTCTGCCCGGACGATGCGGGCAAGCAGTTTTTCCACCTGCACCTGATCGCCTGTCTGTACGCAAAGCTCTGCAACAAAACCATTGAACGGGGCGGTCAGCGCATGCTCCATCTTCATCGCTTCCAGCACCAGCAGCCGCTGACCTTCTGACACTTCATCTCCCTTGGCGACGTTCACGGCAATGACCTTGCCGGGCATCGGTGCCAGTATCGCTCCATCGCCGCCGGCAGCAAGACCGCTGCCCCGTGTCGCCCTTGCAAAACCAAAAGCGCTTCCAGCGTGAAACAGCACGATCTGATCGCCATCGGCATAACCTGTTGCCCAATCGTCGCTTGCTTCTGCCGAAGCATCTTCGGCAAGGGAGGATGACGATTGCGGCAGATCCTGTGTCAGCATTGCCTCTGCCTCATCCAGATCGATCCGCGCCACCTCATCCTTGTGCCAGACACTGACCAGCCGTGCATGTGGAGCGTTGAGCCGGAACCCTGCCAGTGGTTCTGTCGCGGCATCATCGGCAATCAACCGGGCCGCGGCGTTCCACAGCCAGCCTTCCGGTTCGGGATCGGGGATGAGTGACGCACCCTTGGCAGCAATGAAGCCTGTGTCGATGTTGCCGGCGCGGAAATCTTCGTCGTCAAGCGCTCGTGCCAGGAACCCGGCGTTCGTGCGGATGGGCCATACCTCGGTGGACGATACCGCCTCTGCCAGCGCGTCGATCGCTTCCTCCCGATCTTCGCCATGGCAGACGAGCTTGGCAATCATCGGGTCGTAGAAAGGAGAGACGGCGCCGCCTTGCTCCACGCCTGTTTCGACCCGATCGGCAGGGCCGAACGCCAGATGATCGAGCCGTCCGGTGCTGGGCAGGAAACCTGTGGCCGGATCTTCTGCATACAGCCGCGCCTCGATGGCATGGCCGTGGATGGCAAGCTCGTCCTGCGCCATGGGCAGGGGCTCTCCGCTGGCGACCCGCAATTGCCATTCGACCAGATCGACCCCGGTAATTTCCTCTGTCACCGGATGCTCGACCTGCAGGCGGGTGTTCATTTCCATGAACCAGATGCGGTCTGCATGCAGCCCGTCGGACGCATCGGCGATGAACTCGATGGTGCCTGCGCCTTGGTAATCGACGGCCCTGGCCGCACGCACGGCTGCGGCGCAGATGGCCTCCCGGGTTGCCGCGTCCATCCCCGGTGCGGGTGCTTCCTCGATCACCTTTTGATGGCGGCGTTGCAGCGAACAATCGCGTTCGAACAGATGGACGACATTGCCGTGGCTGTCGCCGAACACCTGCACTTCTATATGACGCGGCGCGGTAATGAACTTTTCAATGATGACGCGATCATTGCCGAAGCTGGAGGCGGCTTCGCGGCGGCAGCTTTCCAGATTGGCAAGGAAGCTGGCGGCATCATCGACCTTGCGCATGCCCTTGCCGCCACCGCCCGCGACCGCCTTGATCAGCACGGGATAGCCAATGGCGTCCGCCTCTGCCCGCAGGCGATCGGCCGCCTGATCCTCGCCCATGTAACCTGGCGTGACAGGAACGCCGGCGGCCTGCATCCGCTGCTTGGCCGCGTCTTTCAGCCCCATGGCACGGATGCTGCCGGGTGTTGCGCCCACCCAGATCAACCCTGCGTCCAGCACGGCTTGCGCAAACTCCGCGTTTTCCGACAGGAACCCGTAGCCCGGGTGAATGGCGTCGGCGCCGGCCGCCTGCGCCGCTGCGATGATGCGCGCGCCCACCAGATAGCTTTCGCTGACAAGGGAGGGGCCGATATGCACCGCCGCGTCCGCGTGCCGGACATGCAGCGCATCGGCATCGGCATCGGAATATACCGCGATGGTGCGAATACCCATAGCCCGCGCGGTGCGGATGATGCGGCAGGCGATTTCCCCGCGATTGGCGATGAGGAGCGACTGGATCACGAGCTTACATCCTGAACACGCCGAAGCGCGCATGATCGGGGATCGGCGCTTCCAGCGTGGCGGCTAGGGCGAGGGCGAGCACATCGCGGGTTTGCGCAGGGTCGATGATGCCATCGTCCCACATGCGCGCCGTCGCGTAATAGGGATTGCCCTCGGTTTCGTACTTTTCGCGGATCGGCGCCTTGAACGCTTCTGCCTCCGCATCGCTCCAGCTGTCGGCGTCGCGATGCACTGTGGCGAGCACGCTGGCGGCCTGTTCGCCGCCCATCACCGATATGCGCGCATTGGGCCAGGTGAACAGGAAGCGCGGCTGGTAGGCCCGGCCACACATGCCATAATTGCCCGCGCCAAAACTGCCGCCGATCACGACGGTGATCTTGGGTACCTGCGCACAGGCAACGGCGGTGACGAGCTTCGCGCCATGCTTGGCGATGCCTTCGGCTTCATATTTGCCGCCGACCATGAACCCCGACACATTCTGCAGGAACAGCAGCGGAATACGCCTTTGGCAGGCAAGTTCGATGAAATGCGCACCCTTTTGCGCGCTTTCGGAAAACAGCACGCCATTGTTGGCAAGGATCGCGACCGGCATGCCATGGATGTGTGCAAAACCCGTCACCAGCGTGCTGCCATACAGCGGCTTGAACTCCTGAAATTCGCTGCCATCCACCAGCCGGGCGATCACCTCATGCACATCGTAAGGCGCACGCACATCGTCGGGGATGATGCCGTAAAGCTCCTCCGCCGGATAGCGCGGCGGGCGGGGATCGCGCCGTTCGATGCGGGCATCGGTGCCGATGCCAAGATGGCTGACGATATCGCGCACGATGGTGAGCGCATGCTCGTCATTTTCGGCGAGATGATCGACCACGCCCGATTTGCGCGCATGCAGATCGCCGCCGCCCAGATCCTCGGCGCTGATCTCCTCGCCCGTGGCCGCCTTCACCAGCGGCGGCCCGGCAAGGTAGATCGTGCCCTGCTCGCGCACGATGACCGTTTCGTCCGACATTGCCGGGACGTAGGCGCCACCCGCCGTGCAGCTGCCCATGACGCAGGCGATCTGCGCGATGCCGGCGCCGCTCATCTGCGCCTGATTGTAGAAGATACGTCCGAAATGGTCGCGGTCGGGAAACACCTCAGCCTGATAGGGCAGGTTGGCGCCGCCGCTGTCGACCAGGTAAATGCAGGGCAGGTGGTTTTCGCGCGCGATTTCCTGCGCCCGCAAATGCTTTTTCACCGTCATCGGAAAATAGCTGCCGCCCTTCACCGTGGGGTCGTTGGCGGCGATCATCACCTGCCGGCCCGATACGCGACCGACGCCGGCGATGATGCCCGCGCCCGGCACGTCGGTGCCATACATGCCATTGGCGGCAAGCTGGCCCAGTTCAAGGAACGGGGATGCAGGATCGAGCAGGCGCTCCACCCGCTCGCGCGGCAGCAGCTTGCCCCGGGCGACATGGCGTTCGCGATGCTTTTCGCTGCCGCCCAGCGCCGCTGTCGCCACCCGTGCGCGCAGTTCATCGGCCAGCGCGCGATTATGCCGCGTGCGGGCCTGCGCCTCGGCGCTGTCGGGATCGTGCTTGCTGGTGATGACCGGCGCGCTCATGCCTTCATCAATTCCCGGCCAATCAGCATGCGGCGGATCTCGTTAGTGCCCGCGCCAATGTCGAGCAGCTTGGCATCGCGCAGGAACCGTTCCACCGGCCAGTCCTTGGTATAACCTGCACCGCCCAACGCCTGCACCGCCTCGTTCGCGACCCGGAAAGCGCTTTCGCTGGCCAGCAGGATCGCACCGGCGGCGTCGAAGCGCGTCGTCCGATCCTCGTCGCAAGCGCGGGCGACGGCATAGACGTAGGCGCGCGCGGATTGCAGCGCGACATACATGTCGGCGATCTTGGCCTGCATCAGCTGGAACTCGCCTACGGCTTTCCCGAACTGCTGGCGCTCCTTCACATAAGGAATGACCACATCAAGGCAAGCCTGCATGATGCCAAGCTGAATGCCGGCGAGGACAACGCGTTCGTAGTCAAGCCCGCTCATCAGCACCTTGACGCCTTCGCCAACCGGGCCCAGCACATTCGCGTCGAGAATGAAGCAATCGTCGAACACGATTTCGGCAGTGGGCGAGCCCCGCATGCCCATCTTGGCAATTTTCTGCCCGATGGAAAATCCTTCGAACCCGCTTTCCACGATGAAGGCGGTAATGCCTCTGGCGCCGGCATCGGCGTCGGTCTTGGCATAGACCACCAGTGTGTCGGCATAAGGCGCGTTGGTGATCCAGAACTTGGTGCCGGTAAGCCGCCAGCCGCCTTCGGCCCGTTCTGCCTTCAGCTTCATCGATACAACATCGGAGCCGGCATTGACCTCGCTCATGGCGAGGCTGCCGATGTGGTCGCCGCTGATCAGCTTGGGCAGATAGCGATCCTTTTGCGCGTCATTGCCCCAGCGGGCAATCTGATTGACGCACAGATTGGAATGCGCGCCATAGGACAACCCGATCGACGCGCTGGCCCGGCTTACCTCTTCACAGGCGATGACGTGGTGCAGATAGCCAAGATCGAGCCCGCCATATCGTTCCGCCACCGTGATCCCGTGCAGGCCCAACTCGCCCATCATCGGCCACAGTTCAGGCGCAAACCGATCCTCCTCGTCGATGCGCACGGCAAGCGGAGCGATCTGCTCTTCGGCAAACCGGCGGACCGTATCGCGGATCATGTTCGCGTTATCATCAAGGCCAAAATCAAAATGCGGGGTCATGGCTAGATCTCTGTATTCGCTTTGTGCAGACAGCCTGACAAACCCAAGCGGCCGCCAGCGTCAACCGAAATGGTGTTGCCATGTCTTGAAACAATAGCCAACCACGACAATGCAATCTTTCCTCACCGGCCAGATGCCGCGCAGGCGGACCGGCTCTGCACCAGTCAGTTGCCGGTCAGAAGCACCAGCGGCAATCTGAGTACAGTGCGCAGGTCGGTCGCGTCCTCGGTCGCGCCTACCTCCACGGACCAATTGAAGCTCGTCCGATTGGTCAAGCGGTAAGTCACGCCGAACAGCAGGCGGCCGATCTGAAGATCGCGGGAAGTCGTCTCGATTTCACCCGGCTGCTGGGGCGTCGGTTCCAGCAGCGAGGTGCGCGTGCGGGTGCCGAACGCCCAGGTGTGAGCATAGCCGAGATTGATCGACGTGCGCTGGTTGAAGGATATGCCGATACCCGCCGACCCCGAAATTGCATCGCCCGGATCGACATATGAGATCCTGACTGGCGGAATGCGCGTATCCACATCCTTGCCAATGTTGAAGGTATAGCCAAGCGTGCCGAACAGCACGACAGGATCGCTGGGCAGGATAGCCGTCACGCTGGGCGCGATACCGTAAAATCCGGCGCCGGTCGATGCACGCACCGCGCGGCCAAGTTCATCGCGCGGAATGGCGAAGGGGTCTGTTCCTGTCGGCAATACGCCTTGCAGATTGGCAATGACAAAGGGCGAACCATTGCGCCCGTCGATCAATTGATAGCGAGCGGTCAGTTCCAGATCGCCAAAATTCTGCGCATCTACTGAACTGTCGATCGTGGCCGCCGCGTCATTATTGGTGCTGCCGGAAATAGGAGCGACAATGGATGTGTCGGAGCGCGAGATGAACGGCAGTCGCGCCCCGATTTCAAGGCGATCAGTGAGGCCATAGCGCAATCCCGCCGAGGCGGTGACCACATCCTGCCGGCTTTCGTTGATGTCGAAGACGCCGACAAGCACCGCTTCGACAAGCTCGATGCCCCGGAACACGGCACGATTGCGGTCTGCCCTTGCATAATCGAGCTGAAACTCGCCGGTAAGCTGGTTCTTGCGCGTGACGACGCTGCCGCGGCTTTCCAGCACGGCAAGTTCGATCGGCCGGTCGAGATCCTCAGGCGCCTGGCCCACCCGTTCAAGCGGTATCGGAGCCTGTTGCACCGAAGCCGGTGTGCCCGGCTGGCCAGGAGCGCTGCCTTGCGCGGCCGCGATGACCGGCACCGATGGAGGCCCGGATTGAGGGTCGGAAGACGTCTCGCCAGCTTGCGGTGCCATGGCGACAGACCGGTCGAAACGCAGCCGCAGCGCCTGCAGTTCGGCCGCTTGCCGGTCGATCTGCTCCTGCTGGCGCTGGATCATGTCCATCGCGGCACGCAGCTGATCGCTTACCGACGCATCGCTGTTCTGTGCTTGCGCAGCTGTAGGGATCATCATTGCGGCCGCAACGACAAGAACGCTCGTCATCCCGTTTATGTTCATCCTGCCGTCCCTCCCCCTGCAAAACGATGTGATGACGGCCTATAGGCGGGAGGCAAGCGCGTCCAGTGCGACTGACTCCACCCGCAGCATGGCAGAGCCGAGCACGTCGGGTCCGGCATTATCAAGATCGATGGAAACGATTGTTGCAGTGTCGATCACCCGATCGCTGCCAGTATTGAAAATGGCGGATCCAAACGCGTTGACGCCAAAATGGATGATGGTGAAATCGCTTCCTGACAATTGCACGTTCTGAAGACCGTTGCTGCCGGTCTGCGACATAACCAGCCCGTTGTCGGTGGCGACTGGTCCGGCGCTGTCGACCGCCTGCAACCCGGCGGGCAGGCCAGCTCCAGCACCAGGAGCGCCGGTTGTCACCGTGACTGGCAGCGTTCCTGATCCTGCGGATATCTGGAAGCCGCCTTTGCCGTCAAAGGCAATGGCCGGCGATCCTGTGGCAGCCGTGTTCGGCAGCTGCTGTCCAGGGACCTTCTCGCCGGGTCCGGGAACATAGGTGGTGAATACAGGAGCGCCCTTGTCGATCTTGACGACGGTCTGCAGGACGATATCGCCGTTGAGCGCAGTTTGCGTCTGCACGGTAAGCGCAGCATCGATGCCGCTGGGCAGCCGTATGCCACCACGCTGTTGCGCGAGCACACCGTCCGGCTCGGCCGGCACGGAAAAAACCGGCGAAGCTGTGGCCAACGCCTGCGCTGCGATCAGGAGCAACGAATTCACGAGATGTCTCCGTAAAATGGCGCAGTCAGAAGCAGAGCCTGCTGGCTGAGCGGATCGGAAAAGCCGCCGCCGACCGGTGCTCGGGCAAAGCGCGCCCATTGCTGTTCCGAGCCGAAATTGCTGCGTGCAAGCTCCTGGTCTGCTGCCAGCACGAAATAGATCCCGTTCCAGGCATCAGCAAACTCATCCTGTGGCATCACCGTGAGGCCCGCCGAGGGGTCGCCGATCAGCACCTCGCCATCACGGATACCTTTTACCACGACGAAATGTCGGTAATTATCGAGCGATATCAGCGCAATGCCGGGGATGCGGGTTTCCGCGACCTTCTCTAACGGCACCCGGTACCCGTCGGCGGCAATGCCGCGGCTGGCCAACCATCGTTTCATGTCGAGCAAAGAGAACCCGACGGCGCGGATCTGGTCACGATCGCCGCTGGCCCACATGCCGCGAAAGGCTTTTTCCTCAGCGACATCATAGCCATAATGGAAGCGAAGAAGCGTCGCGAGTGCGGCCGATCCGCAGCTGAAATCATATTTCTGGCGCAGAACACCTGCAAACCGCTGATCCTGCACCGACGAGACGGGGAGGCGGTAGTCGCCAACCGGAGCGCCTGCCGCGAGCATGCGCGGGCCATTCGCAACCTGGGGCGCACATGCTCCAAGAAGCATTGCCACAGATGCGATGGCAACTGGTTTCATTGCTGATTGATGGAAACGTTGACGTTCATAGCGGCATTGATGGCTACATTGTTGCCGGTATTCACGTTCAGGATGGAAAAGCCGGACATGTTCTGGAAGGCGTTGCCGTCTATCTTGGCGTCACCGGTTATCACATTGTCGCCAACGCTGTTCTGAGAAACGCCGGCGACCTGATCGGCACGTGCCAGCTGGTTGACATCCTCACGCCCGGCAACTTTCTGCAATGCTGCATCGTCAAGTGCGGCGGCGGCGAAGGGCATTTGCCAGGTGTCATCAGCATGATGCGCATTCCGGACTGCAACGGCCTCAGCAGCACCAAAGTGAAGTGTCGACGCAGCAGGCAGAGTGCTCTCCTGCGCATGCGCGCTGGAGGGAGCGGCCGCCATGACAGGCAATGTCGCTGCTGACAGGATGACCGCCAGCGGGGTCAGTGCGGACAGCTTGGACAAACGGGTCATGAAAAAGCCCCTGTGCTGGAAAAAAGGGGGAGGCCGGCCATAAACGAGCAGGGCCGGCCTCCGTGGGTCATCAGAGGCTGATGTCACCTGCAGAAACTGCCACGCTCACGCTGGCGTTCTGCGATGCACCGGCTCCGGTGTTCTGGTTAAGCGCCTGCATTCCGGCAAAGTTCTGGAATGCACTGCCGCCGTTCGACAGGCTGTTGTCGATCGGCTGGCTGTCGCCATCATCATCGGAGTCGCCATAAGAGACGCTGATGCCGGTGACATAGCTCGACAAGGTTGCGCTGGCGACCAGTGCTCCATCGCCGAACACGCCACTGTTGGCCGCGCCCGATTCCGCATAGGCTTGTGCTCTCATCGTCTGCGAGCTGTCATTGCCCGAATCCGCGATGTTGGTGGAATTGTCCGAATTGTCGTTGCCCGAATCTGCAATGGACGCATCGGTCTGCGAATTGTCGTTGCCCGAGTCAGCGATGTTCGTAGAATTATCGGAGTTACCCGAATCAGCGACGCTCAGCGAAGCATCGGTCTGCGAATTGTCGTTGCCCGAATCAGCGATGTTCGTCGAATTATCGGAGTTGCCCGAATCCGCAATGGATGCATCGGTTTGCGAGTTGTCGTTACCCGAATCGGCAATGTTCGTCGAATTGTTGGAATAGTCATTCCCGGCATCGGCGATTGACGCATCAGTTGTCGAATTGTCGTTACCCGAATCCGCGACGCTCACCGACGCATCGGTCTGCGAGTTGTCGTTGCCCGAGTCAGCAATGTTCGTCGAACTATCGGAGTTGCCCGAATCTGCAATGGATGCATCGGTCTGCGAATTGTCGTTACCCGAGTCTGCAACATTCAGTGAAGCATCGGTCTGCGAATTGTCGTTACCCGAGTCTGCAACATTCAGTGAAGCATCGGTCTGCGAGTTGTCGTTGCCCGAGTCCGCGACGTTCAGCGACGCATCGGTCTGCGAGTTGTCGTTGCCCGAGTCCGCGACGTTCAGCGACGCATCGGTCTGCGAATTGTCGTTGCCGGAGTCTGCGACGTTCAGCGACGCATCGGTCTGCGAATTGTCGTTGCCGGAGTCTGCGACGCTCAGCGACGCATTGGTCTGCGAATTGTCGTTGCCCGAGTCTGCAACATTCAGTGAAGCATCGGTCTGGGAGGAGTCGGTGGAATAGTCGTTGCCTTGGTTCGAATCGTCGCTCTGCGCGCTCGATCCGTTGTTGGCACCATTCTGTCCGGCACTCACGCTGCTGCCTGGATCGCTTGCACCGTCCGAATAATCATCGGCGTAAGCTACTGCGGGCATGGACAGCAGCAATGCTGCCATGGAGCAGGATTGAAAAAGATTACGGGTCATGATTGGTGTTCCTTCTAGGCTGTCCCCACACCGCGCTGCCATCGATGATGGCGATGCTGGCGGCACCGGCTTCCGGCACCCTTGCTTGTTTAACCTAATGTTAACCAGAGTCAGCCCCCAAGCCCGCGCTATCATCTACCCCCATTTGAGGGGGGTGGCGGGTCAATCGAGGCGGAAAACCCGCTTGCGGGCGGCCGTGCTGGTCCGCACCGTGCTCTTCAGCAATAACCAGACCAGCTGCGCCTGCCGGTTGGTTTCGGTCTTCAAGAAAATCTGCTTCAGGTATGAGCGAGCTGTCTGTTCACGCACGCCGAGCGCGTCGGCGGCTTCAGTCAGCGTAAAACCGTCGGCAAGGAAGCAGGCCAGCTTGGTCTCGCTGCACGAGAGCCGGTACAGATTGCAGGCAGGCTCGATGAGGCTGGTCATGTCCTGCTCGGGATCGAAAAGATAAACGACGGCAACTGCAGCAGGATCTGTTGCTGCGACAAATGCTGCGGTCAGCGGGCGGCGTTTGCCGCGTTGCAGCGCAACGATCGGCACAATGTCGCCATCGCCCGGACTGTGGGTACCCGCCGCGCAAACATGCTCGACCGCAGCTTGCAGGCGCAGCGTTTCGCCAAGCGTTCTGCCGCCAAGACGATTGCCGCGCCTGCTCACGGCATCGCTTTCTTCAAGCAGCCGCTCTCCCGCAGCATTGGCAAACAGCAGGGTTGCATCGGCTGCCACGATAATCGTGGCAATGTCGCTGTGCTCGACCGCTGCCGTCAGTCCGCCGATATGCGCTTTCATTCGCCGGGTTGCGGCCCACTGCCGGAAGAACGGCTGCACCAGTGGCAGCAGACGGACAAATGCCTCGTTGCTCTGTTCGAACGCAGCTGGATCCCTGCCGTTACACAGACAAGTTATGACGCAGATGCCATCTGCATGCGCAATTGCAGTGGCGAACAGTCGAACCGACAATTGATGGCATGTGACTGCAGTTACCCCGTTGCTCTTGTCTGGATCCTGCGCCAGTTCATCTGCCAGCATGGACATGGCCTTGCGCGGCGCCGATCCCTGCGCATGTCCGCCGCTGGCAAACAGCGTTTCTGCACGCTCGCCCGTGCGATGCCACGAAACCTTGATTGCATCGGCCGCTACTTCGCGGGCCACGGCCTCCATCAACTCAACGAGGATTTGCTCATCGGTGCGCTCCTCGATAGCGGGAGCGGCATAATCAAGATCGATCGAGGGCGTCGGCGTCATCGCAACAGCGGGACCGGCATGCAAGCTACGCATCATACCCGTACCCATGACCCGGTACCCATGGCGATGCCGACATGAGCAAAGAGGCAGCGTTGTACAGGATCGAATGACGGAAAGCAGCGGGTTGCTGGCAGCAATGGTTACACGCATCACCAGCCTGCACGTTCAAACAGCTTACCGATCTCATCTGCCACCCCTGCTTAAGCCGCGTACCTCGTTTCTGTGAACATGCGCTCAGCTTCACATAAAGGCCGAGCTTATACTAAATTGATTGTGATATGTTCCGTTTTGGAACTGATCATCGCTGCGGCAGAAACAACACTCGAGGTTTGAGGTACTGCTTTCGTGCAGCAAGCTTTCAGCTTGCCGCGTGCAGCTTGGCAGGATCAAGGTTGCGCATCAGACATCAAGATTGGCGACGCTAAGAGCGTTGTCCTGAATGAATTCGCGCCGTGGTTCGACAATATCACCCATCAGGCGGGTGAAGATCTCGTCGGTGACATCGGCGTCCTCGACGCGCACCTGGAGAAGCGCACGATTGTCAGGATCCAGCGTGGTTTCCCACAATTGCTCGGCGTTCATCTCGCCCAAACCCTTGTAGCGCTGGATGGACAGCCCCTTGCGACCGATGGCGAGCACCTGATCGAGCAATTGCGTCGGCCGGTTGATCTGCGCAGTTCCTGCCGGATCCGCCTCGCCGTCGGTTTCGCTGCCGGTCCGCACAAGCCGTGCGCCATCCTCGTAAATGCCGGATTGCGGCGCCGCGATGCTCGCCAGCTTGCGTGCCTCGGCGCTGTCGAGGAACTTGCCGTCGATTGCATGATGATCCGTCACGCCGCGCCAGCTGCGCTCGATTGCGTAACCTTCGGCTGTGACATGGGCAGTCCAGCGCGCCTCGGGGTCGAGCCGCTGCATCCAGCGAGCGGTCGCTTCCAGCGCCAGCTTGCGGGCATCCGGCGCAAGATCGGGCTGCAAGGCGCCAGCCAGCGCGAGCGCCTCCACGATGATCGGATCGTAACGACTTGGCGCAAAGGCCAGCGTGCTCCTGAACCGGCGGGCCTGCTCGACCAGCGCGGCTAGTTCCGCTCCGCCACGGGCGCCGCCAGCGGTTTCCAGCACGCGCCCGCTCAACGCCGCATCGATGAGGTAACGATCGAGCGCGTCATTGTCCTTGAGGTAAACCTCGGACCGGCCCTTGGCGACCTTGTAGAGCGGTGGCTGTGCGATGTAGAGGTGCCCGGCCTTGATGATGTCGGGCATCTGCCGCTGAAAGAAGGTCAGCAGCAGCGTGCGGATATGCGCGCCATCGACGTCGGCGTCAGTCATGATGACGATCTTATGGTAGCGCAGCTTTTCAAGGTTGAATTCGTCGCGCAGACCCGTGCCCATCGCCTGAATCAACGTGCCGACCTCGCGCGAGGAGATGATGCGGTCGAACCGCGCCCGCTCCACATTGAGGATCTTGCCCTTCAGCGGCAGTATCGCCTGGATCTTGCGGTCGCGTCCCTGCTTGGCGGACCCGCCGGCGGAGTCGCCTTCGACCAGGAACAATTCGCATTTGCTGGGGTCGCGTTCCTGACAATCGGCCAGCTTGCCGGGCAGGCTGGCGATATCCATCGCTCCCTTGCGCCGGGTGAGTTCGCGCGCTTTCTTCGCGGCTTCACGGGCGGCAGCGGCATCGATGATCTTTTGCACGATGATCTTGGCGTTGGCGGGGTTTTCCTCCAGCCATTCGCTCATCTTGTCGGCCATCAGGCTTTCAAGCGGTTGCCGCACTTCGGATGACACCAGCTTGTCCTTGGTTTGCGATCCGAACTTGGGGTCGGGCAGCTTGACCGAAACAATCGCGGTCAGCCCTTCGCGCATGTCTTCGCCGGTCAGGCTGACCTTTTCCTTTTTCAGCAAACCCGAACGATCGGCGTAGCCGTTCAGCGTGCGGGTGAGCGCAGCCCGGAAGGCGGCAAGATGCGTGCCGCCATCACGCTGCGGAATGTTGTTGGTGAAGCAAAGCACGTTTTCGTAGTAGGAATCATTCCATTCCAGTGCGACCTCGATGCCGATGCCGTCCTTGTCGGCCGAGATGGCAATGGGTTCGCCAAACAGCGCCTGCTTGTTGCGATCAAGATATTTTACAAACGCCGCAATACCGCCTTCGTAAAACAGGTCGTGCTCCTTTGCCTCCTCGTGCCGCTCATCGCGCAGGATGATCCGCACGCCGGAATTGAGGAAGGCCAGTTCACGATAGCGGTGCTCCAGCTTTTCGAAATCATAGTCGAGCACGTTCTTGAACGTGTTCTCGCTGGCTTTGAAAGTTACCTTCGTACCCTTGCGCGGCGTGCCATCGGCTTTCAACGGAGCATCGCCCACGATCTTGAGCGGGGCCACGACATCGCCATGCTCAAAGCGCATCCAATGCTCCTTGCCGTCGCGCCAGATGGTCAGTTCGAGCATTTCGGACAGGGCATTGACGACCGAAACACCGACCCCGTGCAGGCCGCCTGAAACCTTGTAGGCGTTGTCATCGGTCGTGTTCTCGAACTTGCCGCCGGCATGCAGTTGGGTCATGATGACTTCGGCGGCGGAGACACCTTCTTCCTGGTGAATGTCGGTGGGAATACCCCTGCCGTTATCGTCCACTGATACCGATCCGTCGGGGTTCAATGTGATCAGCACACGGTCACAATGACCGGCCAAAGCTTCGTCGATGGCATTATCCGATACTTCGAAAACCATGTGATGCAGACCGGACCCATCGTCGGTGTCGCCGATATACATGCCGGGACGCTTGCGGACAGCGTCGAGACCCTTCAGAACCTTGATCGATTCTGCACCATAAGCCGAACGGTTGGGTTCGTTCGCGGGCGATCCGCCCACGGGCGCTGCATTCGTGTTTTCTACCATCCTGTTCATATAGGCCGCAATGCTTCGATCCCCAAGCAAAAGCGGCTGTTTTCCACAGACGGATGCAAGCTCGCCGCCGGCCCGCCTCTACACAGTGCAAACGGCAAAAACCGCCACCAGCAAAGGCGACGGTTTTACCGGATTTCGAAATGTGCAAGAGGAGCGCGACAGCACCCCTTGGTCGGCAGGTCAGCCCAAGGTAGCGGCAAAGAAAAACCAGCTTGCCGAAGCAGCGGCTACGACACCGAAAATCTGACCTGCATGTTGTGTGGCAAAAGTGCGCATTGTTTGTACCCCGTCTGAATGCTGATTTGAAAGGTCGCCGTTCGTGTCTGCGGACTGCGGCAGCGCCTGACTGGGCCGGAAAAGGGGACTGGTCAGAAACTGAGGCAGGCAGGCGTTTGGCCTTGAAGATCAGATGGCGAACGCAGCATCTTTGTGCAATTGCGAAAGAAACAATCTTGCGTGCAACTTTCGCAATCGTTCACAAGAGCTTAACAACCGTCTACGGGCAGCGACGTTCTGGGCTGTTGCCGCCACTGGACAGAATGGGGGGCGCTTCGTATTCCGCCGCCATGCCTCAACAGATCACAGATTCGACCGTCGGCGATACCATTCTGATCGTCGATTTTGGCAGTCAGGTGACGCAGCTGATCGCCCGACGGGTGCGTGAAGCAGGTGTTTATTCGCAGATCGTGCCGTTTACCGGGGCGGCAGACGCATTGCGCAACCTGCGGCCCAAAGGCGTGATCCTGTCAGGCAGTCCGGCCAGCGTGCCGGGAGAAGGAAGCCCCCGCGCACCTCAGGAGCTGTTCGACGCTGGCATTCCGGTGCTCGGCATCTGCTACGGTCAGCAGGTCATGACGCAACAACTGGGCGGAGAGGTCCGGTCCGGGCGCGAAACCGGTGAAGGTGGTGAATTTGGCCGCGCCTTTCTGACCGTAACACAGCAGTGCCGCCTGTTTGATGGGTTGTGGCAGGTTGGCGAACGTCATCAGGTGTGGATGAGCCACGGGGACAAGGTAACCCGCTTTGCCTCCGGCTTTGAAATTGTTGCAATCAGCGATGGCGCGCCCTTTGCGGTAATTGCCGACGAGGAGCGCTGTTTCTACGGGGTGCAGTTCCATCCAGAAGTCGTCCACACACCTGACGGAGGACGGCTGATTGCAAATTTCGTGCGCCATGTGTGCGGCTGCGCGGGCGACTGGACCATGGCTGAGTTTCGCCGCACCAAGATTGCCGAGATTCGCGATCAGGTTGGCGATGCAAAAGTGATCTGCGGCTTGTCAGGCGGAGTGGATTCTGCCGTGGCAGCAGTGCTGATCCACGAGGCGATCGGCGATCAGCTGACATGTGTCTTTGTCGATCACGGATTGCTGCGCAGCGGCGAAGCAGACCAGGTCGTTTCGCTGTTCCGGGGCCATTATAATATCCCTCTGGTGCATCGCGATGCATCGGTGCTGTTCATGAATGGCCTCAAGGGCGTCATTGATCCCGAAGCCAAGCGCAAGTTCATCGGCAAGACGTTCATCGATGTTTTCGAGGATGAGGCAAAACGCTCCGGCGGCGCCGATTTCCTGGCGCAGGGCACGCTTTATCCCGATGTGATCGAGAGCGTTTCGCTTACCGGCGGCACGGGGGTGACGATCAAGAGCCACCATAATGTCGGCGGTTTGCCCGAACGCATGGACATGCAACTGGTCGAGCCCTTGCGCGAGCTGTTCAAGGACGAGGTGCGCGCGCTTGGCCGCGAACTTGGTCTGCCCGAGGTGTTCGTCGGCCGCCATCCGTTTCCGGGGCCGGGACTTGCGATCCGCATACCAGGCGAGGTCACACGCGAACGTTGCGATATCTTGCGCAAGGCAGATGCGATCTATCTCGACGAGATCCGCAAAGCCGGTCTGTACGATGCTATCTGGCAGGCATTCGCCGTGCTCCTGCCGGTGCGTACGGTTGGCGTGATGGGCGACAGCCGCACCTATGATAATGTGTGCGCTCTGCGCGCAGTGACCAGTACAGATGGAATGACAGCGGACGTCTATCCATTCGACAGCGGCTTCCTGACCGCGACGGCGACACGCATCGTCAATGAAGTCGCGGGTATCAACCGCGTGGTTTACGATTACACGTCCAAGCCGCCGGGCACGATCGAGTGGGAATGATGCGCGCAAGGGAACGCGTCGCTCTGGTGAACTGTCTCACCCACACTTGAGCCGGCCTGGCTTTGGTACACAGGCGTGAACTGCGCGGCCATGTAGCAAGTTCCTTTACCATGCACGCCGCGACGGGATGGCGGTAGATTTGTGTCAATCCTGCACGATCCGTGATATGGTGAGGATGTCCTACAGTGGAGAACACTCATGCCCGATGATAGCTCGAACACCCGCATTCCGAACGATGCGGACATGCCGGTGCTGGCTGCCTGGATGGAGATGTGGATGTGGCCGATCACCATGATGGCCCGGCTCATGAACCCCGGCAGCATCAACCCGTTTGGCTTGAATATGAACAGCGATCTCGTTGATGATGAGCCGGAAGCCGATCGCGACGTCGAAGGAGGGCAATTGCCGGTGCCCAACCCGATCAGGAACTCCAAGGAGCACGACATCTTCGCCTGATGCGGACCCGGATGCAGGTGAGTGACAAATTGCATGGCTGCCTGGCGGATGCGCCTGCAGACGGTCTTGCAGCGCTTGTAGATCATGCAGCAGGATGTTCCGATCACGCAATGCGCCTGTCATCTGGCTTGACTACAAGGCCGGTGATGCGCTTGCCTTTGCAAAGAGCACCGCAGCATGGCAGGAGCGGATCAGCTTGCCCGGAGCAGGTGCGCCGTTGCCGCAGCACGAGGATCATCCAGCCCATGACGACAGCCCGTTTCGTTTACCCGGCGCTGCCTTTTGCATGAGCAGGCCAGCTGTGGATTATGACGTCATCATCGTGGGTTCAGGGGCGGCTGGGCTCACCGCTGCGCTGGTGCTTGCCGAACGGGCGCGGGTGCTGGTGCTGGCCAAAGGGGCTCTTGACGCTGGCTCGACTGCATGGGCGCAGGGCGGGATCGCTGCGGTGCTGGATGCAGGCGATACCTTTGCCGACCACATAGAAGACACCATGACAGCCGGAGCCGATCTCAACCGGCAGAAGACGGTCGAGTTTGTCGTCGAGCAGGCGCCGCAGGCGATCGAGCGGCTGAGCCGGCTTGGCGTGCCCTTCAACAGCGACGGCACCCAATTGCACCTGACCCGCGAGGGCGGCCATTCGCATCGTCGGATCGTGCACGTCGATGATGCGACCGGCTGGGCTATTCAGAGCGCCTTGCTGAACGCTGCGCGCGCCAATCCCAACATCACTCTGCGATCGGGGATGGTGGCGATCGATCTTATCGGGGATCGGCATCGTATCAGCCCGGAGGGTGGGCAGAAGATCTGGGGTGTCTATGCGCTGGACACCGCATCGGACTCTTCGACAACCGGTCGGGTACAGGCGCTGACCGCGCGCGCGACCATTCTGGCCACCGGCGGGGCAGGGCGAACCTACCAGTTCAGCACGGCGCCGCGTGGTGCGACAGGCGACGGCATCGCCATGGCCTGGCGGGCAGGCTGCCGCATTTCCAACATGGAATTCATGCAGTTTCACCCGACCTGCCTTTACAATACCGAGGTCAAGAATTTCCTGATTACAGAGGCAGTACGCGGCGAAGGCGGCATCCTGACCCTGCCGCCCGATGCAGGCGCCGAAGCCGGACGGCGCTTCATGCCCGATTTCGACGACCGGCTGGAGCTTGCACCCCGTGATGTCGTGGCCCGCGCCATCGACCATGAGATCAAGCGACTTGGCCTTGATTACGTGCATCTCGACATCAGCCATCGGCCGCCGTCGTTCGTGCAGGAACATTTTCCGACTATCTGCGAGCGTCTGCTCGCGCTTGGCATTGACATGACAAGGGAGCCGATCCCGGTGGTTCCTGCACAGCACTATACCTGCGGTGGTGTGCGGGTTGACCTTGCCGGCCGGGCAGACCTGCCGGGGCTGTATGCCATTGGCGAATGTTCCGACACCGGCTTGCATGGCGCCAACCGGCTGGCTTCCAACTCGCTGCTGGAATGCTTCGTGTTCGGAGATGCTGCGGCACGCGCCATTCTGGCCAGATTGGAAGACATGGCGCCGCCACCGCCCGTTCATCCCTGGGACGAAAGCCGGGTCAGCGCTGCGGATGAAGAGGTCGTCATCAAACAGAACTGGACCGAGATCCGGCGCTTCATGTGGAACTATGTGGGCATCGTGCGCACTGACAAGCGGATGGAACGGGCGGCCAACCGGATCCGTCTGCTGACGGGCGAGGTGCAGGAATATTACGGCAATTTCCATGTCTCGCAGGATCTGATCGAATTGCGTAACCTGTTGCAGACAGCGGACCTGATCGTGCGCAGCGCACGCCGTCGGAAGGAGAGCCGGGGGCTGCACTTCAATGCCGATTACCCCCTGCTGAACGAAATTGCACGCGACACCATCTTGGTGCCGTAGCATGACCGGCGCGGGGTTCAGCCTGATCTGATGCTTATCTTTGTCGAGGATATGGTCATCAAAACAGCAGGCGGCCGATCAGGATCAGCCCCATGGCGCCGAGTACCGAAGCCAGGCAACCGGCGCGGTTGAAGCCCGGTTGTCCGCGATGCGCAAGCCAGCCGGCAAGGACCGAGCCGCCAATTCCCAGCAGGATTGTCGCCAGCAGCCCCATGTCGACCGCGCCGGGAAAGAAGAACCGCGCCAGTACGCCGATGATGGCGCCGGAAAAAATGGTGCCGATGATATTGAGCATGCAAGATCCGATCGTGTTGAACATTGTCGTCGCGCGGGCTGCCTCAAGCGCGGCCGGAGCGTTACACGCGCATCGAGTCATGTGCAAAACAGACCAACCGAGATTCGCCTAGCCAACCTTCACAGCAATCGGACAGCTGTGGATAAGCATGTTGTCAATGCTATGAATATTGCCAATGCTATATATCGTGGATCAACGGTTAGCTGCGGCCTGTAAATACCACATGTTGCGGGTAGCAGGAACCAAGCCGCCGAGCCATTTGGCCATTTTTGCTAGGGCGCATTGAGTTCGGCGGCACGATCAAACCTCAGAGGATTTGCCAGACATGGATTTCAGAGACCCCCCGACGCGCGACAATGCCGAGGATGCAGGCGCAGTGGTCGACATGTTTGGCGAGCAATCTGCCGCCGACAGCGCGCCGGGTCAGGCGGCCGATCCTGTTCAGGATAGGGCTCAAGGCGACGGAAAGCCCGCGCTCAAAAGCTCGTCTAAGGATGTGCATGCCCGCCGATTTTCCATCACGACGGACGCGGCACGAGATGCGCTGTTGACCGACTTTGGCAAGGAGACGCTGAACGACCGCTACCTGCTGCCCGGCGAACAATATCAGGACCTGTTTGCACGAGTCGCCGACGCTTACGCCGACGATCAGGATCACGCGCAGCGGCTTTACGACTACATCTCCCGGCTGTGGTTCATGCCGGCAACGCCGGTGCTGTCGAACGGTGGCACGGGACGCGGCCTGCCGATTTCCTGCTATCTCAACAGTGTCGATGACAGTCTGGAAGGTATCGTCAACACCTGGAACGAGAACGTCTGGCTGGCTTCACGTGGCGGCGGCATCGGCACCTATTGGGGCAGCGTGCGCGGCATCGGCGAGCCGGTCGGGCTGAACGGCAAGACCAGCGGCATCATTCCGTTCGTGCGGGTAATGGATTCCCTGACGCTGGCGATCAGCCAGGGTTCGCTGCGTCGGGGATCGGCAGCCTGCTACATCGACGTGTCGCATCCCGAAATCGAGGAGTTCCTCGAAATCCGCAAGCCATCGGGCGACTTCAACCGCAAGGCGCTGAACCTGCATCATGGCGTGCTGCTGACCGATGCCTTCATGGAGGCGGTGCGCAACGGCGATGAATTCGAACTGTTGTCGCCCAAGGACGGCAGCGTGCGCGGCAAGGTCGATGCGCGATCCCTGTTCCAGAAGCTGGTCGAGACGCGGTTGCAGACGGGTGAGCCTTACATCGTGTTTTCCGATACGGTGAACCGCACGATGCCCAAGCACCAGCGCGATCTGGGGCTCAAGGTATCCACGTCCAATCTGTGTAGCGAGATCACCCTGCCGACCGGGCGCGATCATCTTGGCAATGATCGCACGGCGGTGTGCTGCCTGTCGTCGCTCAATCTGGAAACCTGGGACGAATGGCACAAGGACGAGCGGTTCATCGAGGATGTGCTGCGCATGCTCGACAATGTGTTGCAGGATTATATCGACCGCGCGCCCGAGGAAATGGCGCGGGCGAAATATTCCGCGATGCGCGAGCGCAGTGTCGGCATGGGCGTGATGGGCTTCCACTCCTTTTTGCAGAAGAAGAACATTGCCTTTGAAGGCGCGATGGCAAAGGCCTGGAACATGAAGATGTTCCAGCACATCAATGCGCGCGCCAACGAAGCGTCGATGATGCTTGCCAAGGAACGCGGACCTTGCCCCGACGCCGCCGATCAGGGCGCGATGGAGCGTTTTTCGTGCAAGATGGCAATTGCCCCCACCGCGTCGATCAGCATCATCTGCGGCGGCACAAGTGCGTGCATCGAGCCGATTCCCGGCAACATCTACACGCACAAGACGCTGTCCGGCAGCTTCGTCGTCAAGAACCCTTATCTGCACCGGTTATTGCAGGAGCGATCCAAGGATTCGGCGGCGGTGTGGAACAGCATCCTGGAGCAGGGCGGGTCGGTGCAGCATCTGGATTTCCTGACGCCGGAAGAAAAAGCGGTGTTCAAGACCAGCTTCGAGATCGATCAGCGCTGGCTGCTGGAGTTTGCCGCCGACCGCACGCCCTTCATCGACCAGGCGCAATCCCTGAACCTGTTCATCCCGGCCGACGTGGACAAATGGGATCTGGCCATGCTGCATTTCCGCGCATGGGAGTTGGGCATCAAGAGCCTGTATTACCTACGGTCCAAATCGGTTCAACGCGCCGGGTTTGCCGGTGGCGTGGAAGCGGACAACACCATCGATGCAGCAAAATACGAGATGCCGACAACCGATTATGATGAATGCCTTGCCTGTCAGTAAAATTCGTGCCGGATTTGCATGAAGTCGCAGGATGAGCCCGGCATGGCGGCCGCTGCCCTGATATCGGGCTCCTGCGCGCGCTATTACGGCAGGGGTCGGCCGTGAAGATCCTGACGGTGCTCTGCTCGGCAATTGCGGCCTGCGTCCTGCTTGCCGGCTGCAAGACGGCTGCGCCATCGCCACCGCTCGCGACCGAATTTTTCGCGGGCGTCTGGGTGGTCGAGGACATCGATGGCCGCGGCATCATCGACAGTTCACGTGCAACGTTGCTGTTTGCACCGGACGGCACGCTGTCGGGACGTGCGACCTGCAACCATATGACGGCAATCTGGCGAGCAGGCGATGGCCGCGTGATGGTGGAGCCGCCCGCGCTTACCCGCATGGTTTGCGCTCCTGCACTGATGAACCAGGAACACCGGTTTTTGCAGTCGCTGGTGCAGGTGCGTCGATATGCCATTGATGAAACAGGTGCGCTGGTGCTGACAGGTGAGGATGGCCACAGCATCTTGGCAAGGCAGGAGTGATGTCGCAGCCGGCAAGCCAGGCGCGTGTCTAGCTATCCGTCCCCAAGCTGTCTGATTCAGACCTTCGCGTCACTTGGCGCACGCAAGGGCGGCATCCGCCCTGCTGCCCTGGATCGATCAACGAACTGGAGCTTGATGGCTGCGGCCACATGCAGGACGAGCAGCGCTATGAAGACAAACACCAGCACTTCATGCGTTTCGCCCAGAGTATCGCCGGCTGCATCGGGAATGCCGGGGATCAGCGGGAAAGGGATGCCTGCCAACAGCTCTGTCGTACCGCCACCACCAGCAGAAATGGTGGCCAGACCGGTTAAGGGAAGCGCGAACAGCAGGAAATAGAACAATCTATGGTTCCAGACGGCGGCCAGCCGTTCCCATCGCGGCATTGTGTCAGGAAACGGCGGGGGAGGATGCGCCAGTCGCCAGCCCAGCCGGACCATGCTCAGGACCAGAATAAGAACGCCAAATGTCTTGTGCCACGAAAACCACTGCATGCTTTGCGGGCCGCGTTCCATACCGGCAAAGACAAAGCCGATGTAGAGTTGCGTCAGGATAAGCACGGCAATCAGCCAGTGAAGCGCGACTGCGCCATTATTGTAGCGAAGCGTAACCGCCTGCTGATCTGTCGCTGAAGGAACGCTGGTCATCTGGATGATTCCTTTGTTCCTGAAGTCGCCGTTCCCGTCTGGCAAATGTTTCGAAGTGGCAGCTACGCCAGTTCTGGCGGGACTATGTCAGGGCTTCCAAGGTTATGTCCAGATGTGTCAGACTGTCAACCGGATGCATTCCATCGCTCATATCGGCAGCACCCACATGAGCCTGCCTGACCCGCATACGGCAGAGATCCGAACAGATTTTCCAGATCCTCCCCGGTGGTTCATTGACATTCATCCCCAACCGACCGCAGGAACCGAGGCGTGGCAGCGGGCAGGCACCGGCTGGATCATTAATCGACATCCGTGCGAAAGACAGGACAGGGCAGGCCTATGAACCGGAACCCAGGGCAGGAAGCCGCCAGTTTCACAAGCGTCGGTCGTGGCGGATTCTTCCTGCTCCTCGCCATCATCTCGCTGCTGATGATCTATGTGATATGGCCATTTGCGTCCGCAATCCTGTGGGCGGTCGTGGCGGCAATCATGTTTCAGCCCCTCTATCTGTCGATCCGACGAATGATGGGTGGCCACGAGAACCGGGCTGCCATCGCAACCCTGCTGTTCATTATCACCGCGGTGCTTGTTCCTCTTTACATGATCGGGCGTGTTGTCGTGGAGCAGGCAACGCGCATCTATCTTGCCATTCAGGTTCAGCAGATCGATCCTGCTTTCGCCTTTGCGCAGCTCCACGACGCACTGCCCCGCCGATGGCGCAATATGCTGGACAATTCCGGACTGGAGGATTTCAACGCTCTGCAGGTGAAGCTCTCCCGTCTGCTTGAGGAAAGCGTCGGCCTTCTGGGCAGGCAGGCTCTGGAGCTCAGCGGCAGCGCGCTGGCCTTTGCACTTGCATTGGGCGTCAGTCTTTACATTGCTTATTTCCTCCTGCGGGATGGGCAGAGGATCGGGTCGGCCGTCTGCAAGGCGCTTCCGCTGGAACGACCGGTCGCCGACCGGCTGGCGGGTGAGTTTGTCACGATTGTACGCGCCACGATCAAGGGATCAGTCGTGGTCGGGTTGGCGCAAGGAGCACTGGGCGCAATCACGTTCTGGATCGTTGGCGTGCCGGCAGCGTTGTTCTTCGGCGTCCTGATGGCGATCCTGTCACTGCTGCCGGCAATCGGTCCACCAGTCATCTGGATCCCGGTTGCAATCTATCTGTTTGTCGTCGGAGATTTCTGGCAGGCCATCGCCGTCATCATTTCGGGCGTCGCGTTGATCGGTCTTGTCGACAATCTGCTGCGTCCAATCCTGGTGGGGCGCGATACAGGCATTCCTGACTGGATGGTGCTTGTGACCACCCTTGGCGGCATTGTGTTGTTCGGACTGGCCGGAATAGTCGTTGGCCCGGTGGTCGCAGGCCTGTTCCTGGCGGCGTGGTCGGTATCAAGGGAGCAGCGTGATGAAGCGCCTCCTGTCGAACTTGTCGATGCAGAAATTTGATAACGCAAAAGTTGGAAGCCAGTGCAGCCGCACTCTCCACCCTGCGCCGCATCTCAGCGGTGCAGGGTGCTTCTACTTCAATCCGTCAGCAACAAAATCGATCATCTTTTGGGCAGCAGACTGGCATGTTGCCTTGTCAATCGCCCAGCTTGATCACGCGCTTGCCAAAGCCCTCCCCTCGCAGCAGGCCGATGAATGCCGCAGGCGCTTGTTCAAGGCCATCGATCACTTCTTCGCGGTAACGGATCTTGCCTTGCTCGACCCACGCGTTCATCTGCTCGGCGAATTCGGGGTAAAGATGGCCAAAATCATCGAGCACGATGAACCCGCGCATGGTCATCCGTTTGCGCAGAATTATCCCCATCAGGTAATTCATGCGATCGGGACCATCGGGCAGCGATGTCGCGTTATATTGCGAAACCAGCCCGCAGAGCGGGATCCGCGCCTGCGGATTGAGTAGCGGCAGCACTGCGTCGAACACTGCACCTCCGACATTTTCGAAATAAACGTCAATGCCATCAGGGACAGCGGCTTTCAGTGCCGCTGCAAAGCCTGCATCCTTGTAGTCGATGCAATCGTCGAAGCCGAGTACGTCTGTAACATGACTGCATTTCTGTGACCCTCCGGCTATGCCGACGACGCGGCAGCCGAGGATCTTGCCGATCTGGCCGACCGTTGCACCGACCGGCCCGCTGGCGGCAGCCACCACCAGCGTTTCTCCTGCCTTGGGCTTGCCAATCTGGGTCAGGCCTGCCCAGGCGGTCAGCCCCGGCATTCCCAACACGCCAAGCGCCCAGGAAGGATGCTGCGGATCCTTGCCCATGTTGGTGACGCCGCTCCCGCTGGACAAGGCATAATCTTGCCAGCCGCCAAAAGCCTGCACCCAATCACCCTTGGCAAAGCCATCGACCGTGCTGCTCTCGACTTGCGACACGGTGCCGCCGACCATCACTTCGCCAATCTCGACAGGAGGTGCATAAGAAGGAGCATCGCTCATTCGGCCGCGCATGTATGGGTCAAGCGACAGATAACGATTGCGCAGCAGCATCTGCCCCGCGCCGGGCTGCGGCACCGGCACCGTCTCAAGCCTGAGCGTCCTGTCGTCAGGTTCGCCTTGGGGGCGTTCGGCAAGAACGAACCTGCGGTTCTGGCGGCTGGCATCTGTCATGGCGGATATTTCCTTGTTTCGGTGCGGTCAGGACGCTGCTTGTCACTTCGATTTATAAGCTATGCATGCATCGTCTCGCGTGCCAGATATATCGTATTCTCGCGGGGCAAAGCCGCAACGGCTTGTCTAAGCGTGGCAAATCGCTAGCTCCATGCGTCATGCCAAAGTTCCAACTGCCCTCCAGTCAGATGCGGCTCTTACCGGGCGTCATTGCACTCCTGCGTGGGTGCTCGCCACCCATTATGCGCTGCAATAGGAAGAGGTACGCACAGTGACGATGATCGATCCCGAGCGGTTTGACAGTGCCGCCTTCCTGCGCGATTCCTGGCAGAAATCGCCCGTTCTGATCAGAAATCCTTGGCATGCATGGGCCAATCCGCTCCAGCCTGATGAATTGGCAGGGTTGTCCTGCGAGTGCCTGGTCGAAGCGCGTCTGGTGACGCAACGCAATAGCGACCTGCACCTTGAACATGGGCCTTTTGCCGAAGGACGCTTTGCCGATCTGCCGGCGAGAAGCTGGACACTGCTTGTCCAGGCGGTCGATCACCATGTCCCCGCCGTGGCAACGCTGCTTGATTCTTTTCGCTTCATCCCCGACTGGCGGATCGACGATGTCATGGTGAGCTACGCTGCCGATGGCGGTGGAGTAGGCCCGCATTTCGATAATTATGACGTGTTTCTGATCCAAGGGCTGGGCCGTCGCCGCTGGCAGCTCGGCGAGTATTGCAACAATGACGTTGCGTTGCAGCCCCATGATGATCTGCGGCTGCTTCGCGAATTTCGTCCGACCCAGGAGTGGGTACTGGAGCCGGGCGACATATTGTATGTACCGCCCCGCCTCGCCCACAATGGAGTGGCCATTGGCGATGATTGCATGACCTATTCGATCGGTTTTCGTGCGCCATCCCGCGCGGAACTGATCGAGGAATGGACAGACGAAGTTCTGATGCAACTGGCGGATGATGATCGTTACACCGATCCCGATCTGACGCAGCAGGCAAATGCCGGCGAGATCGCTCCTGCCGCGGTGGCAAGGTTGCACGAACTGGCAATCGGGCACCTGCTGGACGCGACATCATTTCTGCGCTGGTTCGGCAGGTACAGCACGCGCCCTGCCGATGCCGGCATTGACTGGCGTCCTGAACAGGCAATCGATGCACGAGCCCTGCACCGGCATGTCGACGACGGCGCGGCGATCATCCGAAATCCGGCGAGCCGCTTCTCCTTTGTCCGACAGACGCCATCATCGGTTCTGCTGTTTGTCGATGGGCAATGCCATTCCTGCGCGGGTGATGTCGCCGTTCTTGCCGAACGCCTTTGCGGACAGAAGCGGCTGAAGTGGTCGCAAATTACCATTGGTGGCGGTCTGTCCGCGCCAGGCGAAACGCTGCTGGTGGAACTGTTCAATCAAGGCAGCATCGGTTTCGATGACGGGGAAGACGGCGTCGAGATCATCGATCAGGCCGATGGAGCGTAAGCAACCTCCTGCCAGGTGCCGGGTGCGATTCCCGCAACAGTCCAGCTCCCTACGGACCAGCGCACCAGCCTGAGCGTGGGATGGCCCACGGCGGCAGTCATGCGCCGCACCTGTCGGTTGCGGCCTTGATGGATGACAATCCGCAACCAGCTGTCGGGAACGGTCTTGCGGAACCGGATCGGCGGATCACGCGGCCACAGATCCGGCTCGCTGATGCGTTCGACCGCGGCAGGCAGCGTCATCCCGTCCTTGAGCCTGACGCCATTGCGTAAGTGGTCGAGCGCCGTTTCCGCCGGCTCGCCTTCGACCTGGACCAGGTAGGTCTTGGGAAGTTTGAAGCGGGGATCGGCAATACGGGTCTGTACTTGCCCATCGTTGCTCAGCACCAGCAGTCCTTCGCTGTCCCGGTCAAGCCGCCCTGCCGGATAAAAACCCGGCTGCGCAATGAAAGCTGACAACGTGGTGCGAAAAGGCCGATCCTCATGATCCGTAAATTGCGACAAGACGCCAAAGGGTTTGTTGAACAGGATCAGCCGCGCCATTTTACCCCCTTGCCGCAAACGGCAGGCGCTTAGCCTTGCGCCATGGTGTGGAGCAATGCAAACCTTGTGCGCGACATGTCGGCCAAGCCGGATGTGGCGGATCTCCAATCAGTCGGTGGTGAAGGTGATCGTCAGCAGATCGCGGTAGGAGCCTGCGGCAAGCAAGCCATCGGGTGGCGTGACAATGATCTGGAACGGTATGCTCTGATGCTGGCTGTCGACGCTTGTGATCCGGTGCATTGCAGGCTGCTGCAAACGCAGCCGCTCGCCTGCAAGAGAGACTTCGTAAGGCAGGCCAGGCGCTCCTGCATCATGCGCAAGCATGCCGCCATGCACCGATTCAAGGCGCATCGTCACGGCCGCATTGGTCAGCACCTGGAATTCCATGGTTTCGAGGTGCTCCCGGTCAAGCGCTCCCAGATCTATGGCCATGGAACGACGATCAGGTCCAAAGCTGTCGCTGCGCACCTGCAAGGTGGATGCTACCGCAACCTGCACCGGGATCGGAACCTCCGCCAGCAGCACTGGCCCTTCTGGATCGACCCGGAACGCCCGCAAGGCAGCCTGTCCGCGGTAAACCCCCTGACCAACGAACTGGCCGGATGGAATGGCGACATAAAACACAAGCTCCTGGATCGGTTCGCCCGTGAACTCACCATGGATCTGCGATGCGGTCGTGCCAAAATATTCGGGCGTCAGGACAGAGGGCCCATTCGGATCGGTAAGCAGATCGTAAACCAGCACATTCGTGGGGCCGACCAGCACCGGATCGCTGCTGCGGGCAGGTGTGGCTGTCAGATAGAAGCGGCAGGCAGAACCTCGATGCAGGATACTGACCCTCAGTGGCTCGAAGGCAGGGGCATCGCTCAACACCTCATAGCCGCGACCGTGAGGGCCACGCCACTGCACCGTCTGATCGACGCGCAAGTCGATGTCGCAGGGTTCCGACGCGTCTTGCGCTGCGGCAGGCAAAGCTGCGATCGCAAGCAGGGCAGCACAGCAGGCGCCAGCAAGGCGAACACGATCACTGCGGTGCATGGGGTTTCTCCTTCACATCAATATCAAGCTTTACAGGCGTATCCAGGCGGACAAGCCCTATTGCATCGGCAGGTACGTCAAGCAGGCCGGTCAAGGTTTGCCCGCCGATGTCGAAATGCAAACGATAGCGCCTGCCCGGCAGCAGCTTGTCGAGAAAGAAGCGGCCGGCGCGATTGCTGAACAATTGCAGTGCGTCGCCGTCATTGGCCGAGCGTCTGTCGATTGCTGCCGTGCCGGTGGCAAAGGGGAGAGGGTCTCCGTCGCGATCCAGCAGATTACCGACGAGCGACACGCTCGCTTCGCTGCCGACCACGATCGAGTAGCCGCTGCGAAAGCCCGGCCGCAGCATGTAGATTTCTCCGCCTGTGGACGTTCCAAGAGGGGCATTGGGCGCATCGACCTGCACGCCGCGCACGAAATAGGGGGCCAGGTTGGGCAGCACCGCGGGACCAAGCGGTCCCGATACCGCTTCGTAACTTGTCCGGGCGGCGCCAAAGTCAGTGCGCGGATCGATGGCAAGGTCAATGTCGCCAGCTTTTGGATGGGGTGTGAACAGCGCAAAACTGTTTGCGACCGGGCGCGAGATGCCAAAATGGCCATCCGCCATTACCAGCGCTGTCCCGAAGGTCAGTTCGGTGCGCAGGTCGCGATCCTCGAAGCGGCCAAGGTAGCTGCCTGCCAGTTGAGTCGCGGAGGCCTCGAACCGGTTTCCAAGATAGCTGATGCCGGCGTATAGCTGTTCGGCGCCATCGCGCCTGCTCAGACCGGCATTCACGGCTGTGGAGCCTACGCCGCCTGAGGAGGCCTGTGTATAATCGACATTAAGAGTGTGGTCCTGGGTAGCGTAGCTGGACGAGAGCGAACCCCGGGCAAGCGGCACGGTCAGTCCGATCCGCACAGCCGGACCGGGCTGGCGTTCGCTCCATTGATATTCCAGCCCTGCCGAAAGCGAGCCGAACGAGATCTGCCGCGAAGCGTTCACGCCGATATAGTAGCCGTCCTGACCCTCGAGCCGGAGCTGTTCATAGCCTGCGTAAAGCTGCGCATGCGTCAATCGGGACAATCGCTGTCCTACCCTGATGCGACCTTGCCGGGCAGTATAGTTGTCGCCGAAAATGTCGCTGAGCGTCCGGTAGTCGCGTCCGGTCAGCACGAAAGCTGCATCGACGAAGCGGTCCCGCGACCGGTCCGCGTCGCGCCATCGGTAGCTGAAGGTCAGCTGACTGGATCTGGCTGTAAGCTCCTGCACCTGCGTCGACACATAGGTTGCAAAGGTTCCGACAGGCGAGGCCCAGACGGCATCTCCTCCGACAAGATCGAACTGGCGGTTGCCTTCCCAATTCAGCCCCAACGTAAGATTGGAACTGACCCCGATGCGGGCATAGGCCGAGCCTGTATACGTGCTGCTGTCATATTCCCGCCGTCCGTCATTGTCGCGGTAAGGAACACCGAAATTGAAGCCAAAGTCCACAAGGCCGGGTGCCAGCAGGTCAAAGTCGAAGAACGCAGGAAAGCGGAGCACTTCGGAGCGGCCGCCAAGATAGCTGATCCGCAGTTCGATGTCGTTGCCAGCAGACGACACCAGCGGGATGTCACGCAAGGTGTATTGCCCCGCGCGAAGGTTGAAGCTGCGGCTGGGGATCCCGTTGATCAGCGTTTCGACGCGGGCTGGCTCCGTCAGTTCGAAGGCTTGCGAAAAGCCGGGTCTGATGTTGCGGTACGGATCAATTCCGAAATACCGCGCAACCGATATGCCCGCAATGCGCTGTCCGCTCTGGAACGAGCGCCGCGCGATGGACAGATCCCCGATTTCATAGCGCATGAGCGCGGATGTATCGTCGTAGGTAAGCCGCACGTCACCGCGTGTAAAAGCGCGCCGCCCGGTATCGCGATAACGCAGGTTTGCCTGCCCGACGAGGCCAAGCAGATTGACCGCCGTATCGATTTCCGCAGCCTTGCGCGTGAGGCCGGTGGCGTCACGGGCACTGTCCTCGATGATGACAGCGCCTGCACGCATGGATGCATAGGCCGAAAACCTGCTGGGCATCAGGACCTGCGCTGCAGCGTCTGCCCGGGCGCGGCGGAACTGGAGGTTCTGCATGGTGCCAAGCCGTGGCGGCACATTGATCACAAGAACAAGTTCCATGGCGTCGAAGCGAATGTCGAAGCCAAGCTGGCGCAAGGAGGCAAAGGCAACGTCAGTGCCGGAGCCGGCCATTTGCCGCAGCGTTTCTGCAGTCGGCGGCCGGACCGCATCGGCAAGGACGGCAAGCAGCAGATCCTTGTGAACTGTTCCGTCTGCATCGGCGCGGCCTGGATGAACCGCGAACTCACCAACGGGGATGCCGTTGACAACCACCGGGTAGTCGCTTGCCGGCAGGACCGGACGGTTGCCGCCAAAGGCACGGCGAAAGATCTCGTCCTCGGTCGCTGTGGCAGGGTCGGTTACCGAACCTGCCGCATCCGCCTCGGTTGCATGGCTTTCTACCCCGTCGCCGGTCAGTGCCATTGTGACGCTCGTCGCGAGCGCCTGCGAAAGGGTTTGCACCGGTTGGCTGGCACGACCTGGGCTGGATGGCAGGCTGGTTGTCTGGCCATGCACCGACATGGGCGAGAGCATTGTTGCACCCAGCAACATCCAGACCGGCGCGCCCATGCAACGGCTCAGTCGAACAGGATATACTGGGTTTGAAGCTGCCCCTCGACATTGCCCGACGGCATGTTTTCGGGCCAGGGAAGGCTAACCACGCGTTCTGAACCTGCAAGTACGTTAAGCGCGTTCAGTGCGCCTAGCTGATTGCCTTCAAGGGTAATGGGCGGCATGCCAGCAAAAGTCAGCACAAGCGCGCTGCTGTCGAGAATGGCGCGGCGGGTGCCCTCATTCGCAATCCGCAGTTCCAGCCGGCGCTGCCCGTCCTGATCGACGGCTTCGCGAGCCGCGACAAGCCTGGCGTCGGGCTGCGAGCCTTTTGGAACGATGTAAAGGGCCGCTTCATACCGGTAGCGCACATCGACCTGCGCCTGGCGTTCATCGGCACCGGCGGCTCGTGAACCCAGATTGACCGGGACCTGTTCGACAACCAGCCGGTAGGCGAGTTCCTGCGCAGGAGCGGCATCGCCGATCCAGCGTACCCGCACGCTCTGGCTGGCGCCGGGTCCGACGGCCATTTGCGGCGGCAGAATGATGAAATCGTCGTCGGCGGGCACAAGGGTGTCCGAGCCGTCGGGGTTCTGCGTCCGCTTGAACACGCTGGCCTGCACCGCGATCGGAACGGCGTGGGTGTTGCGCACGATGACCGTTTGCGATGCCTGCGCGCCTTGTGGCGCCAGCTGCACCATGATGGGGCGCAGATCGAAAGCAAGCGCGGGCGTGCTTGCCGCCCCTGCCGCGAGCACTGCTCCGAGCAGCGCGGCCGCAAGGCCGTGCCTGCACATCAACTTCAGCATGTGTAACCCCCTTGTGGAGAAACGGCCGGATGCGATGTCGCACCCGGCCAGTCCCTACTTGTCGTAATTGCGTGAAAAGACAGTTAAGCCTTTTGCTTTGCCTTAGAAGTTGGCGGCAAGCTTGATCGTCAGCGTGTCGCTGTAGGTGCCTGCGACGGCATATTCGGCCAGATTGTCGAAGCTCAGGCCGAGGTCGCCCTGACGAGCGCCACCGTTCAGCGCGATGTTCTTCCAGTCGCTGTCGGTCACGATGGTGGCCGGTGCGCTCTTCATGTTGGCCGAGTTCACGGTCACGCGATTGAAGCCCAGGAAGCTGGAATCGATGTCATAGTCGATGAGCACCGCGCCATTGCTTTCCTGGTGACGCATGCCGCCATTCTGCGACTGCAGCGAAACGGTGTAGGGCGAGTTGCAGGCATAGGTGATCGCCAGCAGGCCCTGATCGGTCACGTCGAGCATGTTGACATTGTAGCTGCCGCTGCCTTCGGGAGTCAGTTCGCAGTTGCTGGCGACGGTGCCGGAAAGTGCGATTGCGAAGGATTCAGAATCCTTGACGACTTGAGCAGAAGCCGAAGTAGCAAGAACAGCAGCAGTTATGGCAAGCGAAGCAGCAAAAATCTTCTTCATGGTAATTCCCCCAGTTTGAACATAGAGACGCAGCAAGACAAAATGTAGCATACTGCGCTTACAATTAACCTCTTGCCTCCGCTGATTTAGTTCGGATGCTTGGAAGTTAAGAACTCCTTAACCCGATTTACTGCAAACGGAACAAGCCTGTTCTGCCTGTATCCAATTGAAGCAGAACTCACGCGGCGATGCCGCGTTTGCCTGCTCGCCTGCCCTGTAATTCCTGCACTACCAGAAGGTCAGGCGGTGGGGGGCTGACGATCTGGGATGCAAGGTGCAGCTTTTGCAAACAGCCGTGGCGTGCTTGCGCATCGTTGCAGTCAGAGTGGGTAATCGCCAGAAAAGTGGCGAGCGTCGGGAACGCGGTCCGGCCACACGCGTCATTCGGCTCAGGCAATGCACATTGTTGGATGGGCCGTGGAACAAGGCTGACAGGGTAAGGGCAAAGGGCGTGAATCGGGACACGAAGCATCTGGAGCGCTGTGTTGAACTTGCCAGGCAAGCACTTGATGCCGGCGATGAACCGTTCGGATCGCTGCTGGTCGATGCAGATGGCCGCACATTGTGCGAGGCACGCAATCGCGCGATTACCGGCGACCCCACGCAGCACCCCGAATTTGCGCTCGCCCGGTGGGCAGCCGGCAATCTTTCGCTCGAGGAGAGGAAGGCCGCAACCGTCTACACGTCAGGAGAGCATTGTGCGATGTGTTCGGCGGCACATGCTTGGGCGGGGCTGGGAAAGATCGTGTTCATCAGTTCGACTCGGCAACTGGGCGAGTGGCTGGAAGAATGGGGAGTGCCGCCAGGCCCCGTTGCGCCGCTGACCATCAACGAGGTGGCGCCGCAAATCCCGACGCAAGGACCAATTCAGGGTTTCGATCAGGAAGTGCGCTCCCTTCACGCCGCCCGACATGCGAAGCGCTGACTTCATAGTGATGATGACAATGGTGCCAGCAAAGATGACATTCTGTGACTGCATGAAAGCGCATGGACGGATTGGCGCAGTGCGGTCATAGTGTGAGCCTGCATGCTTCCTGATCGGGGTGGGAGGCAGACGAGCGGGGGGATGATGATGCGGTTCGATTATCGCCAGTCTGTCCATGGCGCCGTATCGGCGACGATCCGATGACGGGAGCCGCGCCACCCATGGCGCCACCTGTCGTATATGGCGGATGGATCGTGCTTGCAGCCAGTTTTTTCTGCGCAATGCTGGTGATTGGCGGAACGATCTATGTTTATCAATTGTTCGTGCTGCCCGCGACTGCGGAACTCGGCATTTCGCGAGGCAGCGCAAGCAATGCGTTCATCGCGCTTCTGCTTGGAATAGCGATCTGGTCCCCTGTGGCCGGCCGCCTGTTCGACAGGATGTCCGCCCGTCTGCTGATGCCGTTGGGCGGGATTGCCTATGCGGCAGGCATGATCACAGTTGCAAGTACAGGATCGCCGGTTGCGATGTTGCTGGCGGTTTTTGTGTTTCTCGGTCTTGCCAATGCGTTGGCGGGCGGGTTGGCCGCCAATACGCTGGCTGCCCGCTGGTTTGCACGGCGGCGGGGGCGTGCGCTGGGCATTGCGTCCATAGCATCTTCTGCCGGCGGCTTTGCCATGATCCCGGTCCTGACGGCGCTTATCACGCGATTTGGCTGGCGGCAGGCTCTGCTGGTAGCCGGTGCTTGCATCGGCGCGACCATTGTGACGCTGGCCTTGCTGTTCATTCGCGACCGGCCGGACGTCAGGCTCATGACAGCGGCAGGCGAAATCGATGTAACAAGCGCTCCTGTCGGTGAGGCGGAATGGACCTTTTCGAAATTGACTCGCTCGCGGCAGTTCTGGCTCATCGCGCTGAGCGTCGGGCTCCTGCTTGCCAGCGATCAGGCAATCCTTACGTCGCAATTTCCCTATTTTCTGGATATCGGCCTTGAAACGGCGCAGGCGGCTGCGATCGTGACGGCGATGACCGGATCGGCGATCCTCGGCAAGCTGCTGGTAGGTTTTCTGGCGGAACGGCTTGATGTCCGATGGCTCTACGGAATGGTCGCGCTGTTTCATGCCGCCTTGCTGGCCGTGCTGCTGGTGCAGCCGGGTTTCCTTTTCATGCTGGTGTTCGTGTCCATCTTCGGTGCAGCGGTCGGCGGCATTTACCCGGTTTGGTCCGTGCTGGTGTCACAGCACTTCGGAGCGGCAAGTTTCGGGATTGCCTTTGGTGCAATGGCCCTGTTCACTCAAGTGCTTGCCATTACCTTTGTCGCGTTTGCCAATCGCCTGTTCGATGCCACAGGAACCTACACCGATGCCTATCTGGCGTTCATCGGTGCGGTCGTGCTCGGCATGGTGGTCATGGCAATGGTCCGGCGCATATCCCACGCGCCGCAAGAGAATATCTCATGGGAGGATTGATCCGCTTGGGCCCGATCGCTGACCGCATGCTGCCGGTGTATAAACGTTCCGCCATCTTGCCGCTGCAACCGGACCTTGCGGTGCAGCCGGGTCAAGACCGGTCTTGCAAACTCCGCGTTGCATATTTGGCGTCAGGAAAACCGTCGATGCAATTCAGCCCGCTGTCGACATCATCATAAAAATTTCCGGATCTTTGAGCATGATCATGCGGTCCAGTGAAGCGATCCGCGCAATGGGCCGGCTGACAGCAGGGCCCCGATCGCGCGTGCCAGGTTCTCGTCAAGGCGATCCCGATGGGCCCGGGCTGGCAGCTTACGAAAAGAGGAAGCAGCAAGGGATGCTTTCACAGCTTCGGGGTTGACCGGACTAAAGCGCGTTGAACCAGTTGAATTATGCATCGATTAGTGCGCTGCATCTGTATGGATGCTGCCGGACAAAGCATGGCTGCGTATCGAGCAGAGGGCCTTGCGTTGAGGGCACTACGGCGGCGTTGCTCCTTATCCTGCTGACAAAATCGCGGCGATCGCGCGGCGGGTTGCTCCCTCTGCCGCGGGAACAGGCCGTGCGCAGGTCTGTAGAGCGAGAATGGCTGCCAAGCCTGCCTACTCGTCCATGACCGCATCATTATGTTCAAGAGCGATCGAACGGGCCGCGTCGCCGAAGCTGTCATGCATCCAGTCGGGTGAAGACTGCCCTTGTTTCAGCGCATGTTCTAGCAGGCATCAGCCCGCCTACCCCGAAACAGGACCGGCTGCGGACCAGCCTATAGGGTGTCGAGCAGGTTTGCATAACGAGAGGGTTGATCATGGGTGCGCCACCCTTGTTCCAGCTATCAGCCGTTGCCGCAGCGGGCTACGCCATTGGGGCTAGTATAGCCGTGCGGGACGAGCAGCAGGGGGCCAGACTGCTTGTGCAATCATGCTTTCGATCGTCTGCGCCACGCATTTGCCGGGTTCGGACGAACCAAGGTCGATGTCCATGGGGGGGGGTATCATCGGAGGGGCGGATTTTCACGTCTCGGATATTCTGCGGCTGGCTGCTTCTCCCATCATCAGCCAAAGTTAAGAATGATGACCGGATTAATCGTCCGGTATGAACAGCACTCACCAGCACGCGGATGGACTGCGCGAGGAGATCCCGAGGCGGGGCACAGGCGAGCAGGTGGCGGCGGCAAAGACGCTCACTCGGCCCCGGTGCGGCAATGCGACACAGCGCCAGGCGCCGGAAGAGGCGACACAGGCTATGGAACCGGCTTGCAAACCAAGCTACGCCGCCGCTGATGATCACGATCAGGAACATAATCGTCAGGCTTGGCGGACGCACGATCCTCGATGACGCTTCGGCCAGCCTGCCTGCTGGCGGCCGGATAGGTTTGGTGGGACGCAATGGTGCTGGCAAATCCACGCTGGTGCGTGTGATCGCCGGCTTGCTTGAGCCCGATGGCGGGTCGATCGACATGCCAAGAGGCGCACGCATTGGCTATGTCGCGCAGGAAACGCCCGGCGGTGACGACACGCCCTTTGCCACTGTTCTTGCCGCCGACGAGGAGCGGTCAGACCTGCTTGTCAGAAGCGAGGCTGCGACAGAGCCTGAGGAGCTGGCCGACATCCACGAACGGCTGATCGCGATCGACGCCCATGCTGCCCCGGCGCGGGTGGCGCGAATTCTGGCCGGGCTTGGGTTTGATGAGGATGCGCAACACCGGCCGCTGCACATGTTCTCCGGTGGCTGGCGAATGCGTGTTGCGCTTGCCGCACTCCTCTTTTCCGCGCCCGATCTCCTGCTGCTGGATGAGCCTTCCAACCATCTTGATCTTGAGGCCGTGCTGTGGCTGGAGGACTTTCTCAAATCCTATCCAGCCACAATCCTGCTGGTCAGCCACGAGCGCGATTTCCTTAACAATGTGGCCAACCATATTCTTGATCTGTCGCGCGGGAAGCTTACCCTGTATCCAGGCGGCTACGACGCATTCGAGCGGTTGCGCGCCGAGCGGCAGGCGCAGAACACTGCTGCCCGAGCGCGACAAGCGGCAGAGCGGGAGCGGTTGCAGGATTACATCGCCCGCAATTCGGCGCGCGCATCGACGGCAAAGCAGGCTCAGTCGCGTGCCAAGGCGCTGGCAAGAATGCAGCCAATCGCCGAAATTGTCGACGATCCCTCGCTGTGCTTCGATTTTCCTGACCCTGTGGATATTCGCCCGCCGCTGCTGACGCTTGAAAAAGCGAGCGTTGGCTATGACGCCGATCCGGTCCTCAGCCGGCTGAACATGCGGCTCGACAAGGATGAGCGCATGGCGCTGCTGGGGCGTAATGGCAACGGCAAGACAACGCTGGCGCGGCTGTTTGCGGGGCAGCTGGAGCCAATGGCGGGCAGCGTCAGCGCATCGCCTCGTCTGAAGGTCGGCTATTTCACGCAGTACCAAGTGGAGGAGCTCGATCGCGGCACCACGCCACTGGCGCATATGACGCGGCAGATGCCTGATGCCAAGCCGTCGGTAGTGCGTGCACAATTGGCGCGCTTCGGCTTTTCAGGACCAAAGGCGGAAACGCTGGTTGGCGCGTTGTCGGGCGGTGAACGCGCCCGGCTCGCTTTGGCGCTGGTGACGCGCGATGCGCCGCATTTGCTGATCCTTGATGAACCGACAAATCACCTTGATGTCGATGCAAGGCAAGCCCTTGTTCAAGCGCTAGCGACCTTTGCCGGCGGTGTGGTGCTGGTCAGCCATGACCGGCATATGCTTGAACTCACAGCAGATCGTCTGTTGCTGGTAGACGATGGTACAGCGGCGCAATTCGACGGATCCATCGACGACTACATCGCTTTCGTCCTTTCCGGCGGCGGCGGCGCGCCGAGCAGATCGGACACAAAGGCAGGCAGCAGTCGCAAGGACCAGCGGCGCGCTGCCGCAAAGGTGCGGGAAGAAAGCAAGGCTCTGCGCACGAAGGTAAACAAAGCGGAACAGGATATCGCCGGATTAACCCTCAAGCTTGCGGAACTCGACGACGCACTTGCCCAGCCTCACCAAGCTTCCCCGGGACTGGCGGGATGCTCAATCACAGAGCTGATGAAGCAACGTGCGGCAGTACAGGATGATCTGGAGGCGGCCGAAGCGGCCTGGCTGAGCGGGAGTGAAGCGCTGGAGCACTCTA